>NZ_FUWM01000008.1 GCF_900167185.1 Selenihalanaerobacter shriftii | reverse complement strand
TTTTTACCATTATTAACTAATGAAACTATTTGTTTTTTGAATTCATCATTATATCTTTTCGGCATGATATACCTCCATATTATTGATTTTATTTTACTATATTATATCATGTCCGAGAAATTTCTGTACAATTAATTATAACCGATCCAATCTAATATGGTTGAAGATATTGTGACACTCACAGACGAAAGGGTGAGCAAACGGAGAACATAAACGTCAACCTAAGTTAAGGCACCAGACCTCGACCCTACATCAGAAATTAACTATTGTCTTATATCGAAAGGAGGATTTGTTAGTGAGAAAAAAATTACAAGTTTTTATTTCTTCTACTTATAAAGACTTAATTGAAGAGAGACAAGCTGCTGTAGAAGCAATTTTAAAAGCAGGACATATACCAGTTGGAATGGAGTTGTTTACAGCAGGGGACAAATCACAATTGGAAATAATAAAAAGATGGATAGATGATTCAGATGTTTTTTTATTAATTCTTGGAGGAAGATATGGAAGTGTTGAATCTGAGTCTGAATTAAGTTATATAGAATTAGAATATGAATATGCTGTTAAAAAAAATATACCTGTGTTTGCTCTTGTTATAAATGATGAATTATTAAATAAAAAAGTAAGTGAAATAGGAAGAAAAGTTTTAGAATTAGAAAATCCGGATAAATATAAAAGATTCAAAGAAAAAGTTCTAGGAAAAATGTGTGATTTTTTTAATGATAAAAAAGATATAAAACTTGCAGTTTCTAATACTCTTTCTAGGTTTGAAAAAAGATTTGATTTTACAGGATGGGTTTCTGGTGAAAATATCAAGACTAATCAAGAATTAGAAGAAGAAAATAAAAGATTGAGAAAACAATTAGAAAAAAAGAAAAGTGAAATTAAAGAATTGAAAGAAAGGTTAGAAAATTCAAATTCCAATGAAAATCAAGAAAAAGATAGTGTAGAAGAACAACTATGTGTAGTTAAAGGGGAAAATGGAGAGCCAATTCTTACAGAGGTTCCATACATATTTTTTTATCATAGAATGGCAGATGCCTTTCCTGGTGTAAGAAATTTGAAATACTTTAATAATCCAAAAACAGCTATTAAAAGATTACAAATTCTTTTAAAATATCCACTTCAATTTAAAGATAACATAAGCAATACAAGTGATATGAAAGATCCTATTTGGTATTGGAGGGGAAGTAGTTGCTTAGATATTAATTCTTTTAAAAAGTTAAATGAAACTAAGTGTTTGATAAATCAAAAAGAACTAGAAATTAATAGAATTGCTGTATATAGAGGTTCTGATTATTATAGGAATTTTGTATATGTTGAAACTAAAGCTGAAGATTCTTTAGGACCAGGTAAGGAATATACAGATAAGGAAATTGAATATTTAGAAAACTCATTAGGCTATATTTATGAAGAATATGGATTGTTAGGTGAAAATTATATATCCCGACAAGAATTTGACGACTCAGTAGCTGTAATTGACGATGAAGTAGTTGATGCTCAAGATGCAGAATTAAGGGTTAGATATTTAAGCGAATATAATTTTTTTATTGCTCCTAAAGATTCTCCAATGAATTCTCAAAAGGGAGATCAAATTGGGGGTAAATATTTAAATGGAATATTACAAGGAACATATGATTTGGATGATTTTTTAGATGAATTTCTAAAATTACCTAAAAAATAATCGGGGGAATAGTTAACTTTTGATAAACCAGCTAATATATGTCAAGAATTAATTTAAAAAATTTAATTACGTAAAATTGCGCAGGGGAAACCAAGCTTACACTAATGTAAACTTTTTACAGTTAGGAGATGTAAAAGAAGATCAGCTTGATCTGAAGAGAAAAGAGCAGGAATTGTTGTTTAATAAGTATGAATTAATTAAGTTACTGGGGATTCTAGAGTTTTGACTATAGTTTAATAAATCAAGAAGAACTTTTTTAATTGTGGGGAAGTTCTTTTTTAGTTCTGCTAAAGTATAACGTTTAAGTGAATTATGTTTGACAATAGATGTTAGATAATGCTAAAATATATGCTAGATAAAGGTTGGTAATTTATAAATTCAGGGGGGAAGAAATTAATGACAGCTAAGAAAGTAGAAAAGAAGTTTCAGACTGAAACACAAAAGATGTTAGATCTGATGATTAATTCTATTTATACTAATCAGGAAATCTTTTTACGAGAGTTAATTGCTAATGCTTCTGATGCAATTGGTAAAGTTAAATTTCAATCATTAACGGACTCTGATATTTTAGGTGAAGATTCAGATTTTGAAATCTGGCTTGATCTAGATGAAGTTAATAATGTATTGACTATTGAAGATAACGGGGTTGGGATGACCTATGATGAAGTTGTGGAGAACATTGGAACTATTGCTCAGTCAGGTTCACAGGAGTTTTTACAGAAGTTACAGGAAAAACAAGCCCAAGCAAAAGATAATGCCCTAGATTTAATTGGCCAGTTTGGAGTTGGATTTTATTCTTCCTTTATGGTAGCGGATAAAGTAACTTTGATTACGCGAGCCCCTAAACAAGATACAGGAGTCAAGTGGGAATCAATAGGTGACGGTACATATACAATTGAAGAAGTGGATAAACCTAAGCGTGGTACTACAATTAAGCTTAAGTTAAGGGAAGAATTTACTAGTGATGGAGATGAAATAGATTTAACTAATCGTCAGAATATAAAACAGTTGGTGAAAAAGCATTCTAACTATGTAGAGTATCCAATTAAAATGAAGGTTTATGAAGAAAATAATGAAGGTGAAGTTATAGAAAAAATTGAAACTTTAAATGATATGAAGCCTTTGTGGATAAAGAATAAGGAAAATATTGAAATCGAAAAATATAATGAATTTTATAAAGAAGTCTTTAATGACTGGACTGAACCGCTAGAAGTAATTCATAGTAAGGTTGAAGGATTGGTAAAGTATTCTACTTTGCTCTTTATTCCTCAACAAGCTCCATCTAATATTTATTCTGAGGATTTTGACCTGGGACTTAGATTATATTCTAAAAATAATTTTGTTATGGATAATTGTTCAAAAATATTACCTGATTATCTGAGATTCATCCGTGGATTAATAGATTCTCCTGATTTTACTCTGAATCTGTCCCGGCAAGTTTTACAGGATGATAAGCAGTTAAAGATAATTAGTAAGACCTTAGAAAAGAAAATTTTAAAGCAGTTAAAAAGTATGCTTGCTGATAATAGGGAACAGTATAAAGAGTTTTGGAGTGAGTTTGGTCAACTAATTAAGAGTGGTGTTGATATGACTCATGGCAAAAAGCAAGACAAATTAGTTGACTTACTTTTATTCCCATCTTCTTATGCTGACGGCGAGATGACTACTTTAGCTGAATATGTAGAGCGGATGAAAGAAGGTCAGGACGTAATTTATTATATAACCGGTGAAGATGAAATAACGGTAGAAAATATGCCGCAGATGGAGCTACTACAGGAAAAGGACTTGGAAGTACTCTATTTCTTTGATGAAATTGATGAGTTTGTAATTAATAAGTTAAGAGAATATAATGATATGGAGTTTAAGTCAGTTCTCCGTGGTGATTTAGATTTAGATGAAGCTGATGAGGATGTCGAAGCTGAGGAAGATGAAGTAGAAGAACTATTAGAAGCAGTTGAAGAGAATTTAGCGGATAAAGTTAGCGAGGTTAGATTAAGTAAGAGATTAAAATCCAGTGCAGTCTGTTTAGTTAGTGGAGATGTCGGTTTGAGTATGTCAATGGAGAAAGTACTAGAAAAAATGAATCAAAACATGGGCCAGGCACAGCGAATATTGGAGATTAATCCGCAACATGAGGTATTTTCTAAATTGAAAGATATTTATCTTACAGAAGGTAATTCAGACCAGTTAGCTGAATATAGTGAATTATTATATTCGCTAGCTTCTTTAGTAGAAGGATTTACACCGGATGATCCAGTTACATTTAGTAATAAAATTACAGATTTGATGGTTGAAGCTATATAATAAATAAAAACCTCCACTTGATTTCAAGTGGAGGTTTAGTCGTTTGGTTTTGAAATAAAAGTAATATAAGGTACATCAACGAGAAACAAATAATATTTTAGAACCATTATTTGTAAATAAAGAGGTAAAAAATTGGTAGAGCTAGAAATAGAGTAGTGAGAGTTGGATGTAATTTAGCTTTGAATTTAGAATATAAATATAGTGAGGAGTGATATTATGAGTGATAATTCAGTTAATAGCTTTGATTATCTTAAAACTAAGGCACTTGAATTAGGAGTAGAAGATGCAAAGATAATAGACACAGAGACGGTTTTTGTTGGTCATTGGGTACAATGGAAATGTCAATATGGCTGTTCATTTTATGATGAAGATGCATCTCACCGTCCATTAGTCCCAGGTGTTGAAGAAATGAAAAAATTACTTAAAGAATACAGTAAAGCATTATTAATTCATGGTTTTAAAGGTCCTACACTTTCTGAATTAGCTGTCAAACTCGAGCATGAAGCAATTAAAGAAGGATATTATAAAGCTTTTGCTTTAATTTCTCTTCCTTTTGGCAATACTGGCTCTACATGACAGCCTGGAGGAGAGGCTCAGGATGAGTCCCAATCAACTGAGGAGACAAATACTGATATTAGACCTATGATGGAAGCATGTGGTATAGATGTTTTTAAAACTGTAAGAGCTAATGGTTTTAAAATTGACACTAAGAAAGAAACTTATGGGAAATGGAATTACTTTGCACTAGTCCTTCTAGATTAGAGTTTATTTGAAGATTTTAATAATTATTATTATATGTTATACTAAATGTGATATTTGTAAAGAAGAATTTGATTAAATAGATAATGATATCACAATAGGAGGGAAGATGATGAAAGAAGGTCAATCAATAGAAAAAGAAGCTTTAAATAAACAAGGTCAGCATTGGGAAAATACGTTTACCAAAAAAACTAATATGTTTGGTGTAGAACCGAGTATTCCTGCCCAAAAAGCCGCAAAATTATTTAAAAAAGAAGGAAAAAAGAAGATTCTTGAGCTTGGTGGTGGACAAGGGAGAGATACTATTTTCTTTGCTCAAAATGGCTTTGAGGTTTATGTATTAGATTATTGTGAAAGTGGAGTTGAGGCAATAAATAAAAAAGCAGAGGAAATGGGTTTATCTGAATTAATTAATGCAAGTTGTCATGATGTTAGAGATTCACTTCCTTTTGCAGATGAGGTCTTTGATTGTTGTTATTCTCATATGTTGTATTGTATGGCTCTTACCACTTCGGAATTAGAATTTCTTTCAGATGAGGTTAAACGGGTATTAAAACCAGGTGGATTTAATGTATATACAGCTAGAAATACAAATGATTCTGACTATGGAACAGGAATTCATCGTGGAGAAGATATGTATGAAGTAGGTGGGTTTATTGTTCATTTCTTTAGTAAAGAAAAAGTAGAACATTTAGCAAAAGGATTCAAAATAGTTGATATTGATGAATTTGATGAGGGAAGTCTTCCTAGAAAATTATTTCAAGTAACGCTTAAAAAGAAGTAAAGGTCATTTGAGGCTTTGGTGTAAGAATAAAGATTAAGATGGAGGACAGTAATGAAAGTAATTGATTTAACTAAATCAATACATACTAAAATGCAGGTTTATCCTGGTGATCCAGAAGTATCAGTAGAAGTAGTTCATACTTACGAAGAAAATGATTGGTTATTACGAAAGCTTACTATGGGATCTCATACAGGGACTCATGTAGATGCATTTTCTCATATGGATAAAGAGGGAGAAACCTTAGATGACATACCATTAAATCGTTTTTGTGGTAAAGCTCAAGCTGTAGCAATTGACTTTAACTAAGAAAACACCCCCTATTCTCAAATAGGAGGTGTTTTTATAATATTAGAGTACTATAATTTTTTTACTGATTCTATAAAATAAATGATGTTATAAGTAAAATTATCTGTTTAAAAAGTTTAAAAATAACTATGATATAAAAATGAGGTAATTATAGCTTTTTTTGAAGGGAAATAATTTCTTTTGTCGAAAGCAATCCATAAGAGTATTAGATAAAAGTTACAAAGTAGATAAATGATTTTTTTAAAATTTCTTAATCAAACTTATCTATACTCATTTTATATCTTAAGCATGCTTCTTTAGTTAACTTAAGAGTAAAATCCAATATTATACCTTGTGAGGGGGATAACTAATGAATTTGAGTAAATTAAGAAACCTAAGTATTAAGAAAAAGTTGGTGGTTCTATTTTTATTAATAGGTATTCTGTTTATTGTTATAACTGGTTCAGTCGGATATTTTGAGCTTGATAATTTAGAACAAGAAACTTTAAAAACAACTAGTAAAGATTTAAGGGTTCAACTAAAGAATTCTATTGATGCTAAAGAAAAGGTGTGGCTGACAAATTCTTTACAGATAGCAAGTAATCCTATTATTAAAGAAGCAATGGCTAAAGGAGATAGACAAGCTTGTATAACGATGTTAAATAAATATAGTCAAACTTTTAAAGAGAATACTGGATTTAATAATATTAAGGTGCATTTGATTGATAATCAATTAAATTCTTTTGTGAAATCATGGAATAAGAATAGTTTTGGAGAGAGTCTTGTTTATTCAGACGCTTATCAAAAAGTGAAGAATTCTAAAGAACCTATGGTAGTAACTGAAGAGTCACCTAAAGGATTGAGGTTAAAAGCGTTATTTCCTGTATATTATCAGCAGAAATTTGTAGGAATGGTCAATTTTGAGGGAGGACTTAATTCAATTAAAAGGACATTAAAACCTAATAAGATTGATTTCTTATATCTTTTAAAAGATGACTATTTAGATATAGCTAAAGGTATAAATAATAAAACTAAAATTGCTGGATATACACTAAGTCAAAAGGATGTTAATCAAGAATTTCTATCTGAAGTAACTAATAATTTAAATTTAGAAAAAGCGCTACAAAACTATACTTTTACCGATAATTATTTAGTAACTGCACAAAAGATTAAGACTGTTGGTGGAGAAGAAGTTGGTGTCTATCTTTTAGGACAAAACAAAGATATTGTAATGGAAGCAGTAAATGATAGTAAAAATATCGTCTATGTAACTTATCTTTCTTTCTTCATTGTCTTTATTCTATTAGTAGTTGTTATATTCTGGTTTATAAATAAAAATATAAATGAGCCATTAAGTTCATTAATTGATAGTGTGAAAAAATTTACTGATGGTAATTTAAAAGAAGAGATCAATCTTAACCGGAAAGATGAAATCGGATTATTAGGAACAAAACTTGAAGAAATGAGAAAAAATTTAAAAGAAGTAATTGGGGAGATTTTCAAAGGAACAGAAGATTTATCAGCTTATAGTGAAGAATTATCAGCCTCTGCCCAAGAAGGGAATGCAACTATAGAGACTACCAATGATTTAGTAGAGGATATATCAGCTAGTATAGAAGAAATATCCGCCAGTGCTGAAGAAATAACTAGTTTTGCTCAAGAATCTAACGCTAAAACCGAAACAGGTAGTAAGAATATAAAAGAGACTTTAAATAGTATTGATGAAATTAACCAATCTACTAGTGAAGCAGTAGAAATAATTAATGAATTAGATAATACTTCCAAGGAAATAGATAAAATAGTTGAAATGATTACTGATATAGCTGAACAAACTAATTTATTAGCTTTAAATGCTTCTATTGAAGCGGCTCGAGCTGGTGAAGCTGGGGAAGGGTTTGCTGTAGTAGCAGAAGAAATTAGAGAACTAGCAGAAGGAACTAACGATGCTACAAATGAGATTGCAAATTTAATTAATAAGACTCAAAATAAAGCCGATGATGGTCTTAAAGCAATTAAAGAAGTACATGAAAAAGCAACCAAAGGACAGAGAAATGCTAAAGAAACCAAAGAAATATTTACTGAAATTCAAGGTGCAAGTGAAGAGACAGCAGTTCAGATTAAACAGACTGCCAGTGCTACGCAAGATTTAGCTGAAAAAAGTGAGCAAGTAAGTTCTAACACAGATGGTATACAAAATATGTCTAATGAAGTCACGAATTCTTCGCAAGAACTAGCCAAAATGGCTCAGGAATTGCAAGAATTAGTTAGTAGATTCAAATTATAAATATAAGACACTTGAAGAAACTTATAAAAATTTTAATAAGTTTTAGCTTATTTACCTTTAAAATGAATAATATATATATTTTAATCATAAAATCATTGACAATTATAAAATTATATGTTATTCTTTAAAAGGCTGATAAAATATTCTTATTAGTTTTACGTTACAAATTTCTAGGAGGAATTATTTTTAATGAAAGAACAAGGTAATGTTAAGTGGTTTGACGGACAAAAAGGTTATGGCTTTATTGAGAGAACAGAAGGAGACGATGTATTCGTACATTTTTCTGCAATCGAAGAAGAAGGATTTAAGAACTTAGAAGAAGGCGAATCAGTAGAGTTTGAAGTTGTTGAGGGAGATCGTGGACCTCAAGCTGAAAATGTCGTTAAACTATAATTAACATAGATTACGATATTTACTAAGCCTCGGATTTTTCCGAGGCTTTTATTTTTTTACAATATAATAGATAAAATCCTTGACAATTATAAGATTACATGCTATTATATAAAGGACTGATAAAATATTCTTATTGGTTTTACGTTACAAATTTCTAGGAGGAATTATTTTTAATGAAAGAACAAGGTAATGTTAAGTGGTTTGATGGGCAAAAAGGTTATGGCTTTATTGAGAGAGCAGAAGGAGACGATGTATTCGTACATTTTTCTGCAATCGAAGAAGAAGGATTTAAGAACTTAGAAGAAGGCGAATCAGTAGAGTTTGAAGTTGTTGAGGGAGATCGTGGACCTCAAGCTGAAAATGTCGTTAAACTATAATTAACATAGATTACGATATTTACTAAGCCTCGGATTTTTCCGAGGCTTTTATTTTTTTACAATATAATAGATAAAATCCTTGACAATTATAAGATTATATGCTATTATATAAAGGACTGATAAAATATTCTTATTGGTTTTACTTTACAAATTTCTAGGAGGAATTATTTTTAATGAAAGAACAAGGTAATGTTAAGTGGTTTGATGGGCAAAAAGGTTATGGATTTATTGAGAGAGCAGAAGGAGACGATGTATTCGTACATTTTTCTGCAATCGAAGAAGAAGGATTTAAGAACTTAGAAGAAGGCGAATCAGTAGAGTTTGAAGTTGTTGAGGGAGATCGTGGACCTCAAGCTGAAAATGTCGTTAAACTATAATTAACATAGATTACGATATTTACTAAGCCTCGGATTTTTCCGAGGCTTTTATTTTTTTGATTTAATCTATATAAGCATTTACAAAGATTGCAGTTAAAACTATATAGAAATGTGATATAAGCCTCTGAATAAAATTCAGAGGCTTATTTTTTTATATTTAATGTAAACTAATATTCAATATAGCAATAAAATATATAATAAAAAATTAATATTCTTTGCATAAAAGTATATTAATTTATGGTCTTTATTAATAAAGATTATAAAGAGGGGTGATTATCATTTATGAGAATGAAAAGGATAGAGATTGAGAATTTTAGAATTTATGGCAGTAAGAAAGTCTTTAAGCCTAATAATCCTTTAATCTTAATTGGTGAGAATGATTCAGGCAAATCAACCTTATCGTATGCTTTAGAGATCTTTTTTAGTAATTATAATATCCCTCATAAGAAAAAAGACTTTCATAAATTGGATACTAGTAAAAATATTTTAATTGCGATTACTTTTACGGATTTAAGCTTTAAATTTAAGAAAAAGTTCAATGAGTATATAGCAAATGAAGAAATCATAATAGTTAAAGAGTATGGATATAATGAAGAGTTAAAGAAATTTAAGAAAGTAATTACGTACTTTAAATATGAAGATTTCAAATCTGATGCTCTCCATGGTAATGAATTAAGAGTTTTACAACATTTCTTATCTGAACATATTATAATACCTGCGGAACGTAGGTTAAGTACTGAAGCTAGGCTTAAAGGATCAAACTTAATGAGAAGATTATTAGACCCTTTAATTGATGATGCTAGTCAGCAGATAAAATGTTTTAAGAAACAAGCCTTATTAACGATTAAAGCTGAGGTTCAAAAGAGAACTAAGAATTTAAAACAAATATTATTAGAAGCTAATCCTACTATTCAAGACTTAAATGTCAATCCAGATATAGATTTTACTAAAGGGATAGATCTCAACTTTGAAGTAATTGATAATATTAATGAATTACCAATTCCTATTGAAGAAAAGGCGAGTAGTTCAAAGAGTTCATTTATTATGGCTCTATTCAAGTTATATGCTAAAGAAGGAATTAATAGTGATAAAGATTATATCTTTTCTTTCGAAGAACCAGAGATTTATTTACATCCTCGAGCACAAAGGGAATTATTGAATGCTTTAAAAGATGTTGCTGCTCAAGGTAATCAAGTCTTTATCATAACTAATTCTACTATTTTTGTTGACCAAGAGAATATAGAAAATATTACAGTTTTTAGGCGTTTAGAAGATAATTATGATATTAAAGTGATTAGCTTAGAAGAAAACAAGAATATGTTAAGCAATATAATAGAAGAAATTAATCTTAAAAATAGTGATTTTCTTTTTGCAGAGAAGATCTTATTAGTTGAAGGTAAGACGGAGTTAGAAGCACTTCCAATATTTTTAGAAGATAGAGGAGTTGACTTTTGTAATAACGGCATTAAAATCATGAACTTAAATAGGGATGATATTTTAGATGAAACTTTTTTAAATTTATGTAATGATTTAGGTATAGAAATCATGCTTCTTCTAAATAGTGATTCTAAGGATAGAATTAATGAATTAGTAAATTATAATTATATTGATAAAAGTTTAATCATTTCTTATAGGAATGGTGGGTTTGAAGATTTATTTAATAGAGCTTTAATCGTTAAAAGTTTCAAGAAAATATATTCTGAGCATGAGGAAGTTCAAAATGCAGATTTTACCGATTTTTTAAATATTAATAAATATAATACGATAGATGATTTAGAACTCTTTTTAGATGAATCTAGATTATCTAAGAAAGGCTTTAGGCTCGATAGAAGTGAATTAGGCAAGGAAATAGGTAAAACATATTGCCAAAAAAATTATCGAATAGTAAGTGTAGAGAGTATAATAGATAAAATTATAAATTTTTTCACTTCATAAATTATTTAAAGGCGTACAAATCTTAGCTTCTTTTATTTTGACAATTAATTAGAAAAAATGATAGTTCATGCAGGAATATAGTAGAATATACAGAAATGTTTATAGGATATCTATCTTGTAAAGTAAGAGAGGTGGAGAGTAAATGAGTATATTTGAAATGCTTATGTTGATCTGTTTTGGAGCTGCTTGGCCAATGTCTATATATAAATCATACACTTCAGGAGATAATGCTGGTAAAAGTTTTTGGTTCTTATTTATTATTTTAATTGGTTATATTTCAGGGACAATTCATAAATTACTTTACAGCTTTGATATAGTGATTTATTTATATGTATTGAATGGATTAATGGTATTGACTGATATTATTCTATATTATAGAAATGAAAAATTAGCTCAGGATAAAAGCTAAGATGAAAAAATTCTTAGCTTTTTATTATTTTATTAATAGTTATTAAATTTTGAAAATATAGTCTTTAAGCATAAATCTGTCGAAAACAAGGAGACTATATATATATAATGTAGTATTGTATATCTAGTGTACATACTAATAAAATAATATAACAGGGGGATATAGTAATGGGGTTTGTAACTGAAATCAGAGAAAAAGCTAAAGTAGCAGGGAAAACTATAGTGCTTCCAGAAGGTGTAGAGCCGAGAATGATCAAAGCTACACCGAAAATTTTAGAAGAAGGCTTAGCTGATGTTATTCTGTTGGGGGATGAAACAAAATTACAGAAGTTAGCTGAAGATGAAGGAGTAGATATTTCTGGTGCAAAGATAATTAATCCAGAGACATCTGAAAAATTAGACGAATTTAGTAAGGCTTACTACGAATTGCGTAAGCATAAAGGGATTTCTGAGGAAGAGGCTACTGAACAGATGAAAGCCCCGCTTTATTTTGGAGCAATGCTTGTAAAAAAAGGAGTAGCTCATGGTATGGTAGCCGGTGCGTTAAATACTACAGCTGATGTTTTACGACCAGTAATTAGGATTATCGGAACTGCTGATGATGTTTCAGTAGTTTCTGGTTCTTTCTTAATGATTGTACCAGATTGTGAATACGGTTCTAATGGTAAAATGTTATTTGCAGATAGTGGTGTATTTCCTGAAGGGGATTCAGAAGAGTTAGCAGAATTAGCTATTTCATCTGCAGAAACTTTTGAGGCATTAACAGGTGAAGAACCAATTGTTGCTATGTTATCTTTCTCTACTAAAGGGAGTGCTGAACATCCATTAGTAGAAAAAATGAGAAAAGCAGCTGAAATTTGTAAAGAAAAAGCACCTAATTTACAAGTTGATGGTGAAATGCAAGCAGATGCTGCTTTAGTACCAGAGATTGGAGTTAAAAAGGCACCAGATAGTAATGTAGCAGGTAAAGCAAATGTATTAATCTTCCCGGATTTAAATGGCGGTAATATTGCATATAAGCTAGTACAAAGGTTAGCTAAGGCAGATGCATTTGGGCCATTAATTCAAGGGACATCTTTACCGGCAAATGACTTATCTAGAGGTTGTAGTGTAGATGATATTGTAACAGTGACAGCTATTACTGCAGTGCAGGCAGCTTTTAAAGAAGAGTAATATCTATTTACAATATATTAAAGAATTCAGGTAATATATAAACTAGGGGAGGATATAAAGAATGAAAGTTCTAGTATTAAATTGTGGAAGTTCATCGCTTAAGTATCAACTAATTAACATGAAAGACGAATCAGTATTAGCTAAAGGATTAGTAGAGAGGATTGGAATTGAAGGTGCTTTCTTAGAACATGAGCCGACTGAAGGAGAAGACGTAAAGATAGAAAATGAAATTGCTGACCATAGTGTAGCCATTAAGATGGTAATTAATGCATTATTAGATGGTGATCATGGAGTAATAAATAGTATGGATGAAATCAATGCTGTTGGTCATCGAGTAGTTCATGGTGGGGAGAAATTTGCAGATTCTGTATTAATCGATGATGAAGTTTACAATGCAATTGATGACGTAAAAGATTTAGCACCACTACATAATCCACCTAATTTATTAGGAATTGAAGTTAGTCAAGAATTGATGCCTAAGACTCCGGATGTAGCTGTATTTGATACTGCTTTCCACCAAACTATGCCGGCTAAGTCTTATATGTATGCTCTACCTTATGAATTATATGAAAAATACGGCGTGCGTCGTTATGGTTTCCATGGTACTTCTCATAAATATGTTTCTCAAAAAGCTGCTGAAATTTTAGACAAGCCTATTGAGGATTTAAAGATTATTACTTGCCATTTAGGAAATGGTGCGAGTATGGCTGCTGTTGATGGGGGTAAGGTAATGGATACTAGTATGGGATTAACTCCTTTAGAAGGATTAGTAATGGGTACTCGTTGTGGAGATATTGATCCTGCAATTATTCCATTTATTATGGAAAAAGAAGATTTAAATGCTAAAGAAGTAGATAACTTAATGAATAAAAGGAGCGGAGTAGCAGGTGTTTCCGATATTAGTAATGACTTTAGAGATTTAGAAGAAGCTACTGCAAAAGGAGATGAAAAAGCTAAATTAGCTATTGATCTTTTCTGCCAACGAGTTAAGAAGTATATTGGTTCTTATTCTGCTATATTAGGAGGGGTAGATGCAATTGTCTTTACTGCTGGTATAGGTGAAAATGGTATTGAGATTAGAGAGCAGATTTTAAAGGGATTAGAGTATCTAGGAGTTAAGTTAGATACAGAAAAGAATGATATTAGAGGAAAAGAGCAGGTTATTTCTATGGATGATTCTGAAACTAAAGCTATGGTTATTCCTACTAATGAAGAATTAATGATTGCTCGAGACACAAAGAGGTTAGTTACTATTTAAATTAAAAATTCTCTTTAAAGCTTGACAAGGTAATAACCTCTATATTATAATTAATATGGTTAAACATGAGGTGAAATTAAATGATAATTAATATTAGTGATATTAGAGAGAACCTCGGTGCGATTAAAGAAGTAAAATTAGAAGAAGAGATTGAAGATATTCAATTTCAAGATAGAGAGATTCAAATTGATGGTCCAGCAAAGATGGCTTTCCAAGTAATTAATACTGAAGATTCATTTTTAGTAGTAGGAGACATAGACTTGAACTTAAATGTTAAGTGTAGTAGATGCTTAGATGAGTTTACTTTGCCAGTAACAGCTAAGTTAGAAGAAGAGGTAGAAAAAGATAGAGTCGAGCTATCTGGAGCAGCATCAATTAATATTGAAGAAGAAATTGAAGATAATGTTTTCTTAGCAATCCCAATGAAGCCGGTTTGTGATGAAGATTGTGCTGGGATATGTCCTAGCTGTGGTCAGGACCTAAATGAAGGTGATTGTGATTGTTTTATGCATACAGTAGATCCGCGATTAGCTAAATTAGAGCAATTATTAGATAAAGATTAATTTTTTTATGTTGATAAGGAGGTGTTAGGAATGGCAGTACCTAAGCGACGTACTTCAAAGACTAGAAAGAGAAAGAGAAGAACTCACTGGAAATTGAACGCACCTAATTTAGTAGAGTGTTCACAATGTGGTGAGTCAAAGTTATCCCATAGAGTATGTAAAGAATGTGGATATTATAATGGACGTCCTGTTAAGTAAATAGATAGGAGATGTAAAAGTTCAGGAGAATTCTCCTGAACTTTTTAATTTTTTTGCATTATTTCTTCTTTTGCTTGCGGTTTCAACTGTTTTTTCTTGCATCTTCAATTGCTTTAATATATAATATCAATGATGCGAAAATTAGTAGTAGGTACTAATACTAGCTATAAGAATTAGGTGGTAATATGAGTAGGAAGCTATCAAAAGCAGATCGACAGAAGGTTTTAGTAAAGAGAATAGAGGAGAATCCGTTTTTAACTGACCGAGAGTTAGCTGACATTTTTAGAGTAAGCATTCAAACAATTCGTTTAGATAGATTAGAGTTAAATATACCAGAAGTTAGAAAGAGAACTAAGAACTTAGCTAAACAAGCATATTCTAAGGTCAAGTCAATTAATGATTCTGAAATCATCGGAGAATTAATAGGTATAGAGTTAAACAAATCAGGAGTGTCTATACTAGAAACAAATGCTGATATGGGATTAGAGAAGAGTAAGATAGTAAGAGGGCATCATATTTTTGCTCAAGCTAATTCATTAGCTGTAGCTATTTTAGACACAGATGTGGCTTTAACTGGAGTTGCTAAGACTAAATTTAAGAAACCGGTTTACATAGGAGATAGATTAATTGCAGAGGCTAATTTACATAATATAAAAAGGAATAGATTTCAAGTTAGAGTAAAGACTAAAGTAGATCAAAAAGAAGTCTTTAGCGGAAGATTTGTTGTTTTTTCTAGAGATAAATTGAGCGAAGGAGGACGGTAAAGTGCGAATAGCAGTTGATGTTATGGGTGGGGATCATGGTCCTGGTGAAATTATTAAAGGGGCGGTCCAGGCTTTGCCGGAATTAAGTGGAAAAGTAGTCTTAGTAGGACCAACAGAAATAATTAAAGATGAATTAAGTAGTCATAAATATAATACTAATAAACTAGATATTGAAGAAGCCCCAGAAGTAATTGAGATGGGAGAGTCTCCAACTAAGGCGCTTCGTAAGAAGAAGAAGTCTTCAATTGTAGTAGGAGCTAATTTAGTTCGGAAAGGTAAAGCAGATGCTCTAGTTTCAGCCGGTAGTACAGGTGCTGTTATGGCAGCAGGATTATTAAAGGTAGGTAGAATAAAAGGAGTAAAACGGCCGGCGATTTCTACAGTAATGCCTGCGTTAAAAGGTGAAACATTAGTTTTAGATGTAGGAGCTAATGTAGATAGTAAGCCTGAAAATTTAGTTCAATATGCATTAATGGGCAATGTTTATGCAGAACAGATATTACATAAACCGGAACCTAAAGTGGGATTACTAAGTGTAGGTGAAGAAGAGAAAAAAGGAAATGAGTTAACAAAAGGAAGTCATAAATTACTTAAAAATTTAGATATTAATTTTATTGGTAATGTAGAAGGTAGAGATATCTTTGCTGGTGATTGTGATGTGGTAGTCTGTGATGGGTTTGTTGGTAATATCGTTTTAAAGACTGCAGAAGGATTAGGTAATGCCCTATTTAAAATGTTAAAATCAGAATTAGATGAAAGTATGCTTGCTAAAGTAGGGGCACTCTTAATGAAATCAGGGTTGAAAAATTTAAAGAAGAAGATGGACTATGCCGAATATGGTGGTGCTCCATTGCTAGGAGTTAATGGAGTCGTAATTATCAGTCACGGTAGTTCTAAAAGTAAAGCTATTAAGAATGCTATTCAGGTAGCCCAAGAATCAATCAAAAAGCAGGTTGTAAGTAGAATTAAGGAAAACATCAATGAAAGGACTGGTGAAATTAATGGCTAAAGAACTAAGGAAAGCAGGAATTACGGGAGTAGGTTCTTACGCTCCAGACAATATTGTGACTAATCATGACTTAGAAGATATGGTTGACACCAGCGATGAGTGGATTCAGTCTAGAACAGGAATTAAAGAAAGAAGAGTTGCTGATGAATCAACTGCAACATCTGATATAGCCTATCAAGCTGCTAAAAAAGCTTTAAATGATGCTGGAATAGATGCAGAAGAGCTTGATTTAATTTTAGTAGCTACAATAACTCCAGATATGCCTTTTCCATCGACTGCTTGTATATTACAGGATAAATTAGGAGCAGAAGATGCTGCGGCATTTGATTTAGGAGCTGGTTGCTCTGGCTTTGTTTATGGTCTTTCAGTAGCGACCCAGTTTGTGCAAGCTGATACTTATGATAATATTTTAGTTATTGGGGCGGAAACTTTATCTAAGATTTTAGATTGGGAAGACAGAGACACTTGTGTATTATTTGGAGATGGTGCTGGTGCTGCTATAGTTCAGCCAGTGGAAACAGGTGGTGTCTTATCTAATGTATTAGGTGCTGATGGATCTGGCGGAGAATTATTACGATTACCAGCTGGGGGTTCTAGGCAGCCGGCTTGTTTAGACACAGTAGAGAATAATCTTCATTATATAGAGATGTCAGGAAATGCAGTATTTAAATTTGCTGTTAGAATTATGGGAAAAGCTGCTTTAAAAGCTCTAAAAAAAGCAGATTTAGAAAGAGAAGATGTTGACTTTTTTGTTCCTCATCAAGCAAATACGAGGATTATAAGTGCAGCAGCTAAAAGATTAAAATTAAATGATGATCAGATTATTATTAATCTTGATAAGTATGGAAATACTTCTGCTGCTTCTATTCCAATAGCTCTAGCAGAGGCTGTAGAGGCAGGAGAGATTAATAAAGGGGATAATATTGTATTAGTTGGCTTTGGTGCAGGATTGACTTGGGCAGCAAGTGTTATAGAATGGTCATAGGAGGGAATAATATGCTTAAAACAGAATTATGTGATAGATTGGGTATAGAGTATCCGATTATTCAAGGAGGTATGGCTTGGATTGCTACAGGTGAATTAGCGGCTGCTGTTTCTAATGCCGGTGGTTTAGGTGTGATAGGTGCCGGTAATGCACCTGCAGAAGTAATTCAAGAAGAGATTAGAAAGGCTAAAAAATTAACAGATAAACCTTATGGTGTTAATGTAATGTTATTATCTCCTTATGTAGAAGAAGTTATAGAAGTTATTTATGAAGAAGAAGTACCGGTAATTACTACAGGAGCCGGGAACCCAGGTAAATATATTGAAAAATTAAAAGAAGTAGGAACGAAGATTATACCAGTGGTACCATCAGTAGCATTGGCTAAAAGAATGGCTAGACTGGATGTTGATGCAATTATTGCTGAAGGTACTGAAGCTGGTGGACATATTGGTGAATTAGCAACAATGGCTTTAATTCCACAAATAGCTGATGCAGTAGATATTCCAGTAATTGCTGCTGGTGGAATTGCAGATGGACGCGGCTTGGCAGCTGCTTTGGCTTTAGGAGCTGTAGGAGTACAGATAGGTACTAGATTTGTTTGTGCTGAGGAATGTACTGTACATCCAAATTATAAAGAGGCTATTATTAATGCTAGAGATAGAGATGCTATTGTGACTGCTCGTTCTACAGGACACCCAGTACGAAATTTAAAGAATAAATTAACTAGGCAGATTGAAAAGTTAGAAAAAGAAGGTGCGGATAAAGATAAGATTGAAGAATTAGGTGTTGGTAGACTACGTGATGCGGCTGAAGGAGATGTCCAAGAAGGAAGTGTTATGGCTGGTCAGATAGCTGGAATGGTTAAAAAGGAAGAACCAGCAGCTGATATTATTGAAAGTTTTGTTACTGAAGCGCAGGAAGTTATAAAAGAGAAAGCGAATTTAATTTAATATAGAACTAGGCTTGTAAAAGGAGGCATTAAAATGGCAGAAAAAATTGCTTTTTTATTCCCAGGTCAAGGAGCACAAAAAGTAGGAATGGGAAAAGAATTAAGTGCAGAGTATCCAGTTGCTAAGGAAATTTTTGAAAAAGCAGATCAGGTTTTAGGATATGAGATATCTAAATTATGTTTTGATGGACCTAAAAAAGAGTTAGCTAAAACAGAGAATACACAACCGGCTATTTTAACTATGAGTACAGCAGTTAATGCAGTCCTAAGAGAAAAAGGTATTAAACCAGCAGTGGTAGCTGGACATAGTCTAGGAGAGTATTCTGCTTTAGTGGCTTCAGGAGCATTAGATTTTGAATCAGCTGTTAAATTAGTTCATAAAAGAGGAAAGTTTATGGAAGAAGCTGTTCCTAGCGGTCGAGGAGCTATGGGAGCTATTATTGGTTTAAAAAGAGATCAAGTTGAAGAGGTTGTTAACAGAGGTAGTGAATTTGGAATTGTAGAATTAGCTAATTATAATACACCAATTCAGACTGTGATTTCTGGAGAATCAGAAGCTATTGAAAAAACTCTTGAGTTAGCTAAAGAAGAAGGAGCTAAAAAAGCTGTTAAATTAAGGGTTAGCGGTCCATTTCATTCAAGCTTAATGAAACCTGCTGGCGATAATTTAGCTGCAGAATTAGAGAAAACAGATATTTCTAAACCAGATGTTTCGATAATTGCTAATGTAACTGCTGATTATGTAAAGAAACCAAAAGAGATTCGAAACGCTCTAATTAAGCAGTTAAATAATTCGATATATTGGGTAGATATTATTAATCGTATGATAGAAAATGGAGTTGATACGGTTATTGAAGTAGGGCCTGGTAGAACTCTGAAAAAGTTTATGAAGCGTATTGACCGTAGTGTTAATGCATTGAATGTTAAAGATGTTAGTTCATTAGAAAAAACATTGCAGAAATTATAGAATTTAGAATAAATTATACTTATATTTATGATAATAGGTAAGGAAGGTGAGAAGAATGAGATTAGCAGATCAAGTGGCAGTAGTCACTGGAAGTTCTCGAGGTATCGGGAAAGCAATTGCTTTAAGATTAGCAAATGAAGGAGCAGATATTGTAATTAATTATCCTGTTGAAGCTGAAGAAGAGCAAGCTCAAAAGATGGTTGATTCAATTAAAGATATGGGTCGTAAGGCAGTTGCAATTCAAGCTAATGTAGCTGATATGGATGAAGTAAAATCCATGATGAAAGAAGTTAAGAAAGAGTTTGGATCTATAGATATTTTAGTTAATAATGCTGGAATTACTAGAGATGGTTTATTACTTCGAATGAAGGAAGAGGATTGGGATGCAGTTCTTAATGTTAATTTAAAAGGTGTTTTTAACTGTACTAAAGCTGTATCAAGAACTATGATGAAGCAAAGAAGTGGTAAGATCATTAATATATCTTCTGTAGTAGGTGTAATGGGGAATGCAGGTCAAGCAAATTATTCTGCGTCTAAAGCAGGAGTAATTGGCTTTACTAAATCGACTGCTAAGGAATTAGCAAGTAGAGGAATTAAGGTTAATGCTATTGCTCCAGGATTTATTAAGTCTAAGATGACTGAAGAATTATCAGAAGATGTTAAGGAGCAAATGTTAAGTTCTATTCCATTAGATGAATTTGGAGATCCAGAAGATGTAGCTAATTTGGCAGTCTTTTTATCATCAGATGCTGCTAAATATATTACAGGTCAAGTTATTCATGTTGATGGTGGAATGGTTATGTAACTGTCAACTATTCATTGAAGGGAGGTGAAGGGATAATGTCAATTTTAGAACAAGTTAAAGAGATTGTTGTAGAAGAATTAGCTGTTGACCCAGATGAGGTGACAGAAGAGGCTTCTTTTATTGATGATTTAGGGGCAGACTCTTTAGATATCGTTGATCTAGTAATGGCTTTTGAGGAAGAATTTGATATTGAGATTCCTGATGAGGATGCTGAGGATATTGCAACAGTAACTAATGCTGTTGATTATATTGAAAATAATTCTTAATTTTTAAATTATATTAAAGGAAAGTCTCAATTTGAGACTTTCCTTCTTAAGATATTTGCTTTGTAATTAGGGAGAGGACAGTTTAAACTTTTGATTAAATCATATTTTAAAATATGGGGGAATTACTTTGAATTTGCCAAGATTAAAAATAGGAGATATAGTAGCTAAACTTCCAATTATACAGGGAGGAATGGCTGTTAAGGTGTCAACTGCACCTTTAGTTGCTGCAGTTGCTGATGAAGGTGGAATTGGCTTGATAGCTGGGTCTGGCATTGAAATTGACGAGTTAAAAGAGGAGATTCGTCGATCTAAAAAGATGACTGAAGGAATTGTTGGGGTTAATATTATGGTAGCGGCTAGTGAATTTAAAGAATTAGTTCAAGCATCTATCAATGAAGGGATAGATCTAATTGTAGCTGGTGCAGGATTTTCAAGAGATCTATTTACATTAGGAAAAGATAATAATGTACCAGTAGTTCCTATAGTTTCTTCAGTTAGATTGGCTAAAATTTCTGAAAAATTAGGTGCTTCTGCTATAGTTGTAGAAGGAAAAGAAGCAGGTGGACATTTAGGTACTGACCAATCAATGAAATCGTTAGTAAAAAAAATAGTGGATACAGTAAAAATTCCTGTGATAGCTGCTGGTGGAATCATTGATGGTAAGGATATTGCAGAGGTTTTAAATATGGGGGCCGATGGAGTACAGATGGGTTCACGTTTTGTGGCTAGTGAGGAATGTGAGGTAGCTTCAGAATTTAAGGAACTATATATTAATGCTACTGAAGAGGATAGTATTCTAATTGATAGCCCTGTAGGATTACCAGGAAGAGCTTTAAAAAATAAATTTACAGAAAAGTTGGGATCTAGTGATATAGAGGATGGAACTTTTTCTTGTGATTATATCTGTTTAAAGAAGTGCTCACGAGTATTCTGTATTATTAAATCTCTTATAGAAGCTAAACGAGGAGATATGGAGAAAGGTTTAGTCTTTGCAGGGGAAGAAACGCATAGAATTAATGATATTTTACCAGTCAGAAAGATCATTGACAATTTAGTTAGTGAAGCGAAGAATTTTTTGAATCGGGAGGAATCTGAGGATGAGTAATCGAGTTGTAGTAACCGGGATGGGAGTTATATCTCCAGTAGGTAGTGGCTTAGATAATTACTGGTCTAATTTAATAGCAGGAAAATCTGGAATAGATAATGTTACAAATTTTGATGCTGAAGAATTTAATTCACAGGTTGCTGGTGAAGTAAAAGATTTTGATCCAAAAGATTATATGGACCGTAAAGAATCTAAGCGTATGGATAAGTTTGCTCAGTTTGCTGTAGCAGCAGCAAAGATTGCTATTGAAGATTCGGATTTAGAGATTAATGATAGTAATGCTGAAAGAGCAGGAGTTTTAGTTGGTAGTGGTATTGGAGGTATGGAGACTTTTGAATCACAAGCTAAACGCTTAATCGAGAGAGGCCCAAATAGAGTTAGTCCATTCTTTATTCCAATGATGATCTCTAATATGGCTGCTGGTCAAGTTTCAATTCATACAGGAGCTAAAGGGCCTAATACAACAACTGTTTCAGCATGTGCATCTGGAACTAATGCCATTGGAGATGCGTTTGAAATTATCCAACGTGGTGATGCTGATATTATGATTACTGGTGGTGCTGAAGCGGCAATCACTCCTTTATCTTATGCTGGATTTTGCTCTATGAAAGCGATGTCTACTCGTAATGACGAACCACAAAAAGCAAGTAGGCCTTTTGATGCTGAAAGAGACGGCTTTGTTATGGGTGAAGGATCAGGTATTTTAATTTTAGAGAAGTTGGAAAGTGCGTTAGAAAGAGGAGCTAAAATTTATGCTGAAGTATCAGGCTATGGTATGTCTGGAGATGCCTATCATGTAACTGCACCAGATCCTCAAGGTGAAGGAGCAGCTAGATCAATGCAAATGGCTATTGATAATTCGGGTTTAGATTTAGCAGATATTAACTATATTAATGCACATGGTACTTCTACTCCACAAAATGATAAATTAGAAACTATGGCTATTAAGAGTATTTTTGGTGATTATGCCCAGGATTTAGTTGTTAGTTCTACTAAATCTATGACAGGACATTTATTAGGAGCTGCTGGTGGTATTGAAGCCATTGCTTCAGTATTAGCAATTAAAGAAGGAGTAGTGCCTCCAACTATCAATTATGAAAATGAAGATGAAGACTGTGATTTAGATTATGTACCTAATCAATCTCGAGAGGTTGATGTGAATGCTGCATTATCTAATTCATTAGGTTTTGGAGGTCACAACGCTACTTTAATATTTAAAAAATATCAATAGTAATTAAGGTTGTGAAATAATGGTTAGTGATGAGTATCGTAGGAAGTTAGAAGAATTTCAAAACAAAATAGGAATTAAATTTAATGATTTAAAATTTTTACAGAAGTCATTAACTCATAAATCGTATGCTAATGAAAATCAAGAGTTGAATTTAAAAGATAATGAACGATTAGAATTTTTAGGAGATTCAGTCTTAGATATTGTAATTAGTGAGTATATGTTTAATCGTTATCCAGATTATCCCGAAGGGGAGTTGGCTAAGATGAGAGCAGTAGTTGTTAGTGCTCCGATCCTAGCCGATAAAGCGAGGGAATTGGATTTAGGTAAATATCTGTTGTTAGGTAAAGGTGAGGATATGACTGGAGGTCGAAAACGAAGTTCAATTTTGGCAGATGCTTTTGAAGCATTAGTAGGTAATATTTATTTAGACAGAAATTTGGATATAGCCAGAGATTTTATTTTGAAATTGATGACATCAGATATTGACAATGTAGAGTCTGGAAATCATATTCAGGATTATAAAACTACGTTACAGGAAATAATTCAAAAGAGTTCTAATTCTAGACCAGAGTATCATGTAATTGAGGAAGAAGGTCCTGATCATAGTAAAATATTTACTGTGCAAGTTACGTTTAATAGTAAACCGTTGGGTCAGGGAACTGGTTCTAGTAAAAAAGAAGCGCAACAAGAAGCGGCTAAAAATGCATTAAAGAAACTGAAGTAGCTCGTTTAAATTAACGGGCTACTTTTTTATCTATAGAGGGGGTAATTATGGAAGATAAAGTAATTGTTGTTGGTGGTGGTGCAGCTGGAATGATAGCTGCTGGTATTGCAGCTAAAAATGGTGCAGATGTTCTATTATTAGAAAAGAATGAGCAGTTAGGTAAAAAGATTTTGATAACTGGTAAAGGACGATGCAATTTAACTAATGATTGTGATATTGAAGAGATTATTAATAATTTCCCTGATACGGGTTCTTTTCTTTATAGTGCTCTTTATACTTTTTCTAATTATCAATTGCGAGAGTTTTTTGATCAATTAGGAGTACCAACTAAAGTAGAAAGAGGTGATCGGGTCTTTCCTAAGTCCGATTCAGCTATAGATGTGGTAGCAGCCTTAAAGAAATATTTAGATAAAAATGGGGTAAAGATTAAATTAAATACTGCTGTAGACAATCTCTTAGTTGAAAAGAATCAAATTAAAGGGGTTATCGATAGGAGTGGCAATCAATATTTAGCTAAGAAGGTGATTTTTACACCTGGTGGAGCTGTATATCCTAGTACTGGTTCTTCTGGTGATGGTTATAATATTTTAAAGGATGTAGGCCATACTGTTAAACCTATTAAACCTTCCTTAGTACCATTAGAGACTAAAGAAGAATGGGCGACTGAAGCCCAAGGTTTACCTCTTAAAAATGTAGAAGCTACTTTATATTTTAATGAGCAGCCTATTAAGTCTGAATTTGGTGAATTATTATTTACTCATTTTGGAATATCAGGTCCTATAGTATTAACCTTAAGTCGAGATGTAGTCAATCATTTAGGTAAAGGTAGTTTAAAATTAGAGATTGACCTTAAACCTGCTCTTTCTAAAGAGAAGTTAGATAGAAGAATTCAACGGGATTTCAATAAATATAGTCGGAAACAATTTAAGAATAGTCTAGGAGATTTATTACCTTCGACATTAATTCCGATTATTATAGATTTATCTCCTATTCCTGAGGATAAATTTGTAAATCAAATTAATGCAGGTGAAAGAAGCCAGTTAGTTAAATTATTTAAAGGGTTAACATTAACTATTTTAGGTACTAGGGGATTAAGACAAGCAATTGTAACTAAAGGTGGAGTAGCTACAGATGAGATTGACCCTAGTACTATGGAATCTAAGATAGTATCAGGACTTTATTTAGCCGGAGAAGTAATTGATATCGATGCTTATACAGGAGGCTTTAATCTCCAGGCGGCATTTTCTACTGGTTATTTAGCTGGGATTAATATTATTAATTGAATATAAAAGGGATATTTTGCTATAGAGGAACATAGTATTATAAATAAGTAAAGATTATTATTATGAGGTGATACTATGTCCCGAGGATTTTATGAGTTTATATTAAAGCTTGTAGAAAAAATAGAGAGTTTATTAATTAAAGGTACTATTGCTTTAATTATTCTGTTGATTACTGTACAAGTAGCGTTAAATGATCCGATTAATACTGATTTACAATTAAAGCAGCTTCCTTTAGTAAAGAAAACTTTAACTTATTTAAAATTAGATAAGCTAAAGAATTATGTTAAAGATTTTAAAGCAACAGAATCTAAACCAGCTAATCAAGCTAATCTAGCAGTAATAGCAGAGCAACAAGGGATAATTGAATTAAAGATTTTAAATTCAAATAACGCTTCCCAAGTTAAGGTTTTAGTTAATAATCAAGTTAGAGGAACATTTAAGGATGATAGATTTCGACTTCGGGTTAAAAATGGAGATGAAATCATATTAGATTCTAAAATGATTAATAAAGGATTATGGGTTAAAGTAACAAATCTTTCAGATAATATTCAAAATTTTCAAGAAGGCGAACAGTTTTGGGTGAAAAATAATCTAAAACAATTAAGACGAGTAGAATTATATAAAAGATATTAATTTATGGTTGTAAAAAAGCTAATTTTGTGTTAATATAATAAAAAATAGTTTAATGGTAATCTGGTAGTATGGTAGTACGGTAATATGGTATATGAGTTTTAATAATCACTTATTACAACTGAATATTTAGTTTTAAACGACTTGATTTGTTAGGATGGTTATTTATTAGCGGTAGGAGTATCAAGTCATACTTAATTAGTATCTGAAACCTAAACACTCCTATTATGGGGGTGTTTTTTGTTTTTTAATCAAAGATAAGGAGGGAATAAGTATGAAAGATGATCAATCAAGTAAAGAGGTAGCTTCAGCAGCTATTAAGATGGCACTCACTGACCGTAAAGAGGAAAATGAATTAAAAAGAGAGTATGCTAAAGAAGGTTTAAAAGTAGCAGCGGTAGATTTTGGAGGAGAATTCACTTCTTCAGTAAAAAAGATTATAGAAAGAGCAGTAGTTGCTGCTAAACGAGAAAATGTGATTAAAGAGACCCATACTGACCAGGGAGCAGTAGCAGGTGCTACCAGAGAGGCTTTATCTCAGATTACTTCTAAGGCAATTGGTTTTAATGTAGGAGGAAAGATAGGGATTGCTCGTAGAGGTGACCATATTAGTGTTTCGGTTTTCTTTGCTATTGGTTTATTACATTTAAATGAAATTGCAATTGGACTAGGACATAGAGCAGTCCCTTAAAAAATTACTTAAAAGAAAAAGGGATGGTGTTTATTTAGTATGAGTAGTAAGGTTTATGCAATTAGAGGAGCTATTACAGTAGAGAATAATGAAAAAGAAGAAATATTAACAGCAACTAAAGAATTATTACTGGAAATTAAAGATCAGAATCAATTAGATGAAGAGGATATAATTTCTATATTCTTTACAATGACTCCAGACTTAAACGCTGTCTTTCCAGCTCAAGCTGCTAGACAGATAGGATGGGATTTTATCCCATTACTAGATGCTACTGAGGTAGATGTTCCAGGTGGTTTAGCTAAATGTATTAGAGTATTAATACATTTAAACTCTAATAATGAGTCAAGAGAAGTAGAACATGTATATTTGAGGAGAGCAGAAGTGTTAAGACCAGATTTAATTAAATGATTAGTTGAGGAGGAGAAGTGAGATGATTAGAGAAGCGATTTTAGATATTAAACCTTATGTACCAGGAAAGCCTATTGAGGAAGTTAAAAGAGAGTTAGGGCTAGATGATGTAATTAAATTAGCATCTAATGAAAATCCAATTGGACCGTCTGATAAAGCTATTGAAGTTATGCAAGAGACAGCAAAGAGTGTGCATATCTATCCTGATGGGAACTGTCATTCTTTGCGAAAAGCTTTAAGTGAAAAGTTAGCAGTAAAAGAAGATCAGCTTATTTTTGGTAATGGCTCAGATGGATTATTAAGTTTAATAGCAGAAGCCTTTGTTAATCCTGAAGATGAAGTACTTATGGCTGAGCCTTCCTTTAGTCAATATGAATTTGTAACTAATGTCATGGGAGGAGAATTAATATCCGTTCCCCTAGATAACTATACTTACGACTTACCAGCACTTTTAGATGCCATTAATGAGAATACTAAGATGATCTTTGTTTGTAATCCTAATAACCCAACAGGTACTGTAGTACCAGAAAAAGAAGTTAAGGAATTTTTAGCTAAAGTACCAGAGGATATAATAGTGATTATGGATGAAGCTTATAATGAATATGTTACGGTAGATGAATATCCTGAAACAATTAATTATTTGAATGATTATGATAATCTAATTATTCTACGGACTTTTTCTAAGGCTTATGGTTTAGCAGGACTTAGAATTGGTTATGGAATTGCTAATAAAGAATTAATTGGTTATATGGATCGCGTGAGACATCCCTTTAATGTAAACTTAATAGCACAAAGAGCAGCAGTAGCAGCACTAGAAGATGAAACACATTTAAATAAGAGTAGAGAAGTGAATGCTAAGGGAAAAGAATATCTATATCAGGAATTTGAAAGATTAAATCTAGATTATGTAACTACTGAAACTAACTTTATTCTAGTTGATGTTAAAGAAGATGCTGGAGAAATTTCTGATAAAATATTACAGCGAGGAGTAATTATCAGAAATGCACAGGCGTTTGGTTATGAGACTATGATTAGAGTAACTATCGGTACTGAAGAGCAGAATCAGCAATTCATTAATAATTTAGAGAAAGTACTAACTTAATCATATAAATGTCAAGTGGTAATTTTTTAATTATATTATACTAGGAGGGTATTGATGTGATAATAGTAATGGAAGATAATGCGACAAAGAATCAAATTGATAATGTAGTTAATCGAGTAGAAGAACTAGGATTTAAAGTACATCTATCTACAGGCGAAATTAAGACGATTATTGGTGTAATAGGAAAACAGAAGGCTGAATTGATGAAATCAATAGCATCTTTAAGAGGAATAGAGAAGATGGTTGAAATTACTAAACCTTATAAATTATCTGGTAAACAATTTAGAGACGAACCTACAGTTATTGATATAGATGGAGTTAAAATAGGTGGAGATTCTTTTACAGTAATGGCAGGACCTTGTGCAGTTGAAAGTAAGGAACAATTATTTGAATCAGCTGAAATAGTTAAAGATAAAGGAGCTAAAATTTTACGTGGAGGTGCATTTAAACCGCGGACATCTCCTTATAGTTTTCAAGGATTAGCAGAAGAAGGATTAAAAATGTTAGCAGAGGCTAGGGAGAGAACAGGTTTAAAGATAGTTACAGAAGTTATGGATACTCGTAGTGTAGAAGTTGTAGGTAAATATGCGGATATATTCCAAGTTGGAGCTCGGAATATGCAGAATTATCCTTTATTAAAGGAACTAGGCAAACAGGACAAGCCAGTACTTTTAAAGAGAGCAATGACTGCTACGTATAAAGAATTATTAATGGCAGCAGAGTATATTATGGCTGGAGGAAACTATGATGTTATTCTTTGTGAGCGAGGAATCAGAACTTTCGTAAATTATACTAGGAATACTGTAGATATTTCTACTATACCGGTAATTAAAGAATTAAGTCATCTACCAATTATTGTGGATCCAAGTCATGGTACTGGAAAATGGAGCTTAGTAAATGCAGTAGCTAAAGCTGCTTTAGCGGCAGGAGCAGATGGTATAATGACTGAAGTACATCCAGATCCAGCTACAGCATTATGTGATGGCCCTCAATCTTTAACTCCAACTAATTTTGCTAAACTAATAAATGAACTTAAACCGATTGCAGATGCTGTTGGGAAACAGATTTAAAGATTAGTATAGAAGTGAGCGTGGGAGTTGAAGATATGGAGAGGATAAAAAGAGTAGGGATAATTGGAGTAGGCTTATTAGGTAGCTCATTAGGTCTAGCTTTAAAACGTTTTACAGAAGTTACTGAAGTATTAGGTTATGATAAAGATAATCAACATATAGAAACTGCTTTAGAAATAGGTGCAATTGATAATGAATTATCTATTGAAGAGGGAGAAAATTCAAATAGTAAAGAGAATAAAATGCTCAAAAAATTAGATTTAGTAGTCTTAGCCACACCAGTAGGAGTAATTTCTAAGTTAGTTCAGGATATTCAGGAACAATTAAAATCAGGGGTTATTATTACTGATGTTGGTAGTACTAAGAGAAAAGTAATTAATAAAATTAAAGGTCAATTAAGAGAAGATATAATATATATACCAGGTCATCCTATGACTGGTTCAGAAATTAGTGGTCCTAAAGGGGCTGATGCTTATCTTTTTGAGAATGCTATTTATGTCTTAACTCCACTACAGGATGGCAATGGTAAATTTAATTTATTAGTGGAATTATTAGAAAAAATAGGTGCTAAATTACTCTTTATGTCTCCCAAAAAACATGACCAAATAGTAGCAGCCGCAAGTCATCTCCCACATATTATGGCTTGTACCTTAGTTGATGCTGTAGGAAAAGTAGCTCAAGAAGATGAAAGGGTCTTTTCATTAACCGCTGGTGGATTTAGAGATACAACTAGAATTGCCAGTGGTGATCCTATTATGTGGACAGATGTCTGTTTAAGTAATTCTAATTTTATTAGGGAGATGATTAGTCTTTTTAAAGATAGATTAGCAGAATTTGATTCGTTACTTGCAGATGCTGATTCTCAAGGATTATATAATAAGTTTAATCGGATTCAAAGTTTAAGAGAAGAAATTCCAAAGAAAAAACGAGGATTAATTTCTCCAGTCCATGAAGCAGTAATTAATATTTCAGATCACCCGAATGCTATTGGAGAAGTAACTTCTTCTTTAGGAAAAGCAGGAATTAATATTGTTGATATTGGTATCTTAAGAGTTAGAGAAGAAGGTGGAGCTTTACGTTTAGTATTTTCTACTGCCGAAGAATTGGAAGAAGCTAAGAATATACTAATTAAAAAAGGATATAAGTTACAGACTAAGTAGTATAAGGAGTTGAGAATTATGGATTTAAAAGTTCAACCTAAGAGTAGTTTAAGAGGAAATATAAAAATGCCAGGAGATAAATCAATCTCCCATCGCTCAGTAATGATTGGTTCTTTAGCTGCTGGAAAGACAGAAGTAAGTGGCTTTTTAACAGGTGAAGACTGCTTAAATACAGCTAAAGCATTTCAAAATATGGGAGTTAAGATTGAAGGATTAGGTTCTGAAGAAATGGTAATCCATGGAGTAGGCTTAAATGGATTACAGGAACCAGAATCAATTTTAGATGTAGGTAATTCTGGAACCTCTATGCGTTTAATGTTAGGGATTTTATCAGGTCAAGATTTTTATTCGGTTATTACCGGTGATGAATCTCTATCACAACGGCCAATGGCTAGAGTTACGGATCCTTTAAAAGAGATGGGAGCTGAAATTTATGGACGTGATAATGGTAATTTAGCTCCATTAACAGTACGTGGTCAAGAATTAACTAATTTAGAGTATGACTCACCAGTTGCCAGTGCTCAAGTAAAGTCCTGTATTTTATTAGCTGGATTACAAGCAGACGGCGCTACAATAGTAAATGAACCAGAAAAATCTAGAGATCATACTGAAAGAATGTTAGAATATTTTGGTGCAGAAGTAGAGGTTTCTGGATTACAAGTTAGTGTTAAAGGCAGACCAGCTTTAAAAGGGAAAAAGATTACAGTGCCTAGTGATATATCGTCTGCTGCCTTTTTCTTAGTTGCTGCTTTAATTAATCAAGATTCTGAATTAGTTTTAGAAAATGTAGGTTTAAATCCTACTAGGGCTGGTATTTTAGAGGTTTTAGATGAAATGGAAGCAGATTATGAGTTGTTAGATGAAAGATTAGAGAATAAAGAACCTATAGCAGATATTAAAGTAAAGAGTAGTGATTTAAAAGCAACAACGATTGGAGGAGAAGTAATTCCTAAACTAATTGATGAAATTCCTATTTTAGCTGTGGCAGCTACTCAAGCTGAAGGAAGAACTGTAATCAAAGATGCTGCTGAATTAAGAGTTAAAGAAACAGACCGAATTTCAGCTATGGTAACAGAATTAAAGAAATTAGGTATAGAAGTAGAAGAAAAAGAAGATGGCATGATAATTGAAGGTCCTCAATCAATTCAAGGAGGAGTACAATGTCAAAGTTATGGCGATCATAGAATAGCTATGTCATTAGCTGTAGCTGGTTTAATTGCTAAAGAAGATATAGTAATTACTAATACAGATTGTATTAAAACATCCTTTCCTAATTTTATCGATTTAATTGATGAGATATAATAAGATCTTTGTTTATTGAAAGATGTCTTTTTATGAAGAATAAGCAGGAGTCTAGTGCTCTTTCACGAATTAATTATTGGATAAGCAGATAGAATAGTGATGAAGGGAATGGATAATAATGAAATCGAATTTAGTAATTGCTATTGATGGTCCAGCAGGGGCAGGAAAGAGTACTGTGGCTAAAATGCTAGCTGATAAGTTAAATAATATATACATAGACACCGGTGCTATGTATCGGGCTTTAACTTTAAAGGCTTTGGATTTAAAGAGTAATTTAGATTCCAGTCAGGAATTATCTAAATTGGCTAAGAATACTGAAATTAAATTTAAAAAAGTTCATGGAGAAGACAGAATTTTATTAGATGGTAAAGATGTAAGTAAAGAAATTAGAAGTAAAGAAGTTACTAATAATGTTTCGTTAGTAGCTAAAGTACCGGCAGTTAGAAGGCAATTAGTTAAATTACAGCGAAAGATGGCTCAAAATCAAGGAGTAGTAATGGATGGTCGGGATATAGGAACAGTAGTCTTACCAGATGCTGATATTAAGATTTTCTTAACTGCTACAGTAGAAGAGCGAACCCAAAGACGATACGATGAGTTAAAAAGCAAAGGGAAAGATGTTAATTTTGAAGATTTAAAATCAGAAATTTCTCGACGAGATAAGTTGGATAGAGAGCGGAAAGTAGCCCCGTTAAAGATGGCGGAAGATGCTATTGAGTTAGATTCAACAATTTTAACAATTAAAGAGGTTATAAAACGTATATTAAAATTTTGTCAGGAGGAATCATACTAATGAATGGGAACCTAACCTATAAATTTGGACATTTTATATTTAGTACTTTTTTTAGATTTGCAACAGGTTGGGATGTAGAAGGTCGTGAGAATATTCCTGAAGATGGTCCAGTAATTGTAGCAGCTAATCATATTAGTAATTGGGACCCCCCGGTTTTAGGTAGTTCTTTGACTAGACCAGTTCATTATATAGCCAAAAAAGAGCTATTTGAAGTGCCAGTATTAGGTGATATTCTAAATCATATGGGGATGATTCCAATTAATCGTGGTAAACCAGACCGTAATGCAATTAGAGAAGCTTTAAATATTTTGAAGAACGGTGAAGTTCTTGGGGTTTTTCCTGAAGGGACACGGAGTAAGACTGGCAAATTAAGGAGAGCCAAGTTAGGGATTGTAATGATTGCTTTAAGATTTAAAGCACCTATCTTACCAGTGGGTTTATCTAATACTAATCAACCATTCAAAAGTAGAATGAAAGTAAAGATTGGAAAACCTTTTACATTAGATGAATATTATGACCAAAAATTGGATAAAAAAGAAATGAGAGAGGTAGGAGCTAAGATTATGGGGGAAATCAAATTATTACTTGAGTAAGGTAGGTGATGTGGTCATGGTATTTAAGATACTTATTACTTTATTGCAGAATATGTCGGTAGTGGCTGTTTTCGCTTATCTATTGAGTCGAACAGAGTTATTTAAGAAGATAGTATACGAACAGTCTAGCCCTCAGATTAAGTTATTTTTAGTTATTACTTTTGGGGGATTATCAGCTTTAGGAACATATATGGGTGTTTATATCTTTGATGCTTATGCTAATATTAGAGCTATCGGTGCTGTAGTGGCAGGGCTATTAGGTGGTCCTTTAGTTGGTTTAGGAGCAGGGTTAATCGGTGGAATACATCGGTATACCTTAGGAGGTTTTACTGCCTTTGCTTGTGCTGTGGGGACAAGTACTTCTGGCTTAATTAGTGGTTTAGTCCGAAAGTATCGTTCTTTTAATAAGATTGATGCTAAATTTGCCTTTTATCTGGGAATTGTAGTAGAGGCTATAGAGATGGGCTATGTTTTATTATTGAGTGATCCCTTTGTTACAGCTCAAAAATTAGTTAAAGTGATAACTCTCCCTATGCTTCTAAATAATGCTTTGGGTATTGCTATTTTTATTAATATTTTAAAATCTACTAAAGAAGAAGATGAAAAAGTAAGAGCATTACAATCACAGAAAGCTTTAGATATTGCTAATAAAACCCTTCCTCATTTGAGAGAAGGGCTTAATTATGAATCGGCAACTAAAACAGCAGAAACAATTTTGAATATGACCGATATTAAAGCAGTTTCTCTAACTGATCGAACAGAAGTATTAGCTCACAAGGGGTTAGCAGAAGATCATCATCAACCTGGTGAAAAGATATTAACTCAAGCTACTAAAAAAGCTATTGAGACTGGGAAGGTTTCAGTAGCTAGAAATCGGGAAAACATCGGATGTCCAGTAAAAGGTTGCGAATTAGCAGCAGCAGTTATGGTACCTATGCAGTTTCAAAATGAGATAATAGGGACATTAAAATTTTATAAAAATGTGGAGGATAGTATTAATGAAGTAGATATAGAGTTAGCTACTGGAGTGGCTAATTTGTTATCAACACAGATTAAAATTGCCCGTTTAGAAAAAGAAGCTCAACTAGCTACTCAAGCTGAATTGAAGGCTTTACAAGCTCAAATCCATCCTCACTTCTTATTTAATGCTTTAAATACCATTATTTCATTCTGTAGAACTAAACCTTTGAAGGCTAGAGAATTATTAATTAAATTATCATATTTATTTAGAAAGACTTTAAAAGAAGGAAATAGAGTAATTTCTTTAGAAGAAGAATTAGATTATATCAATAGCTATATTAGTATAGAAAAAGCTAGATTTGGAGAAAAATTACAAATTAGTAGAGAGGTTAGTCAAGAATTATTAGATTTACAATTACCTAGTTTTATTCTACAACCTTTGGTTGAAAATGCAGTGCAGCATGGAATTTCTCCTAAATCTGGTGGTGGTATGATTGAGATTATAGCTAAAGATTTAGGTGCTGAAATAGAGATTAAGATTAAAGATAATGGGATTGGAATCGGTTCTACAGAATTAACCGAAGTTTTAGAAGAAGGAAAAGGACATGGAACAGGAATAGGGTTAGCTAATGTTAATGCTAGATTAGAAAAGATATATGGAGATGGTTATGGTTTAAAGTTAGATAGCCAATTAGGTACTGGAACTGAAGTGATTGTAGTGATTCCTAAACAGTAGGAGGTAGGTTGAATGGGTTTGAGAGCAGTAATAGTAGATGATGAAGCACCGGCTAGAGATGAATTAAAGTTTCTGTTATCTGATTTTGAAGAAATAGATATAATTGCAGAAGCTCAAGATGGAGAAGAGGCATTAGGAATTAGTAAGGAGCAAAGACCGGATTTAGTCTTTTTAGATATTCAAATGCCAGTTAAAACAGGAATTGAAGTTGCTGAAGATATACTAGAATGGGATTGGCAGCCGTTAATTATTTTTACAACTGCTTATGATGAGTATGCAATTAAAGCTTTTGAATTAAATGCTATTGATTATTTATTAAAACCTTTTACTAAGGACAGATTTAAGAGAACGATGGAGAGAGTTCTCAAAAGACAAGGGAATAATAATAAAAAGGATATTAATCAACGGTTAGGCCAACTAATAGCCACAGTTGAAGCTTCAGAGAATTCAATAATAAAGATTCCAGTCCACTCTAAGAAAGGTAGAATTAAGTTATTAGATCAAGACGAGATAATAGCTGCTTATACTAAAAATAAAGATATCTGTGTTAAAACTAATGATGATGAATATAGAACAGATGCTAACTTATCAGATTTAGAAGAGAGATTGCCGAATCCTAAATTTTTTCGGGTCCATCGTAGTTATTTAGCTAATTTAGAAGAAGTTGAGGAGATTATACCTTGGTTTAAAGGTAAATATAGATTAATTATGAATGATATATCAAAGTTAGAGATTCCAGTTAGTAGAATGAAAGTTAAAGAGTTAAAAGAAATAATGAATTTATAGGTATTCTTGTAGAACAATGTAATTATATTTTTTTCAGTTTAGATTCATATAGTGCATTTTAGGTGTCTATTATTGTAGTTTAAAGAAGAAATATTACTGATCCCCTCTGAATTTATTATAATAACATTAGAATTAAGAATAAGAAATAGGAGGGGAAATAAAATGGTATCATTTATTGGTTCATTAATTATATTAATTGTAGGATATATGATTTATGGTACATTTGTAGATAATGTATTCGGAAGTGATGAAACTAGAGAAACCCCAGCACATACTAAAGAAGATGGTGTAGATTATATGCCGCTTAGTTGGCCGAGAGTTTTCTTGATTCAGCTTTTAAATATTGCCGGATTAGGTCCAATATTTGGAGCAATAGCTGGAGCTTTATTTGGCCCGGCAGCTTTTCTTTGGATCGTATTTGGATCTATTTTTGCCGGTGCGGTTCACGATTATTTATCAGGTATGATTTCTGTACGGAATGATGGAGCAAGTATTGCTGAAATTGCAGGTGAATATTTAGGAGAAGGTGCTCGTAAATTTATGCGAGTATTCTCAATTATTTTATTAATCTTGGTTGGGACAGTATTTATGACTGGGCCAGCAGGTTTATTAGCTAGTATGACAGGATTAAATCTTAATATGTGGTTAGGAATTATTATTCTTTATTATTTCTTAGCTACAATTTTACCAGTAGATAAAGTTATTGCTAAATTTTATCCTATATTAGGTGGTTCACTATTGATTATGGCAGCAGGAATTGCTGGAGGATTAGTATTTGGAGATTATCAGATTCCAGAGATTACTCTAACTAATATGCATCCTGATTCCCTATCAATGTGGCCGATGTTATTTGTAACAATTGCTTGTGGAGCAATCAGTGGTTTCCACGCAACTCAGTCTCCATTAATGGCTAGTTGTTTAGATCAAGAAAAGACAGATGGTCGTAAAGTATTTTATGGTGCTATGATTGCTGAAGGTGTAATTGCTCTAATCTGGGCAGCAGCGGCTATGACTTTCTTAGGAGGAACAGAAGGGTTGGCGACTGCCATGGCTAATAATGGAGGTCCAGCAGGTATTGTAAAGATAATCAGTAATGATATGTTAGGAGTATTTGGTGGTGTTTTAGCTATGTTAGGAGTTGTAGCATTACCTATTAGTTCAGGTGATACTGCTTTTCGTAGTGCTAGATTAACATTGGCAGATATGTTTGATTTAAGTCAAACTGAAACAGGTAACAGATTTAAATTAGCTATTCCACTATTTGCAATCGGAGTTATCTTATCACAAATGGACTTCAGTGTTATTTGGAGATATTTCGCTTGGTCTAATCAGACTTTAGCTATGGTTGCTTTATGGGCAGGTGCTGCATATTTAAAACAAAATGGCAGACTTCATTGGATTGCTACTATACCAGCTACTTTCATGACAGCAGTTTCCATTTCATATATTATTATTGCTCCTGAAGGATTTGGAATTCAAGGATCATTATCTACAATTGTAGGAGTATTAGTAGCTGTTATAGCTTTAATTTGGTTTTTAATAAGTCAAAATGAAGAAAAATCAAATCAAGCTAATGATTCTAATGAGGTTACAATTTAAGTTGAACGAAAATGTATTTTACTCTATATATTTGTATATAATAACAAATAATGTATTTTTCTCGAAAAAGTATGCCTTAATTTGAATTAAGGTATACTTTTTTTCTAATATAGGAAGGAATTATTTTATTGATGACGAAAAAATATAAAGGGTTCTTTTTAATTTTTATAATATTCCAGGTAAGAATGGGAATAATATCTTTAGAAAATGTATTGGTATTTGTTGGTTTGGAAGGAGGGTTGGGACTGGAGATAATTTTAGCTGATCATGCTGGGTTCTGTTTTGGCGTTACTCGAGCAATGGATTTGACGATGGACGCAGGTAAGAATGATGACAATGAGATTTATACCTTAGGGCCATTAATCCATAATCCTCAAGCTGTAAACAAGTTAGAGGGTCTGGGTATTCGAATAGTTGATGAAGTTGATGAAGTTAATGAAGGGACTATAATTATTCGATCACATGGAGTACCACCTAATACTTTGAATGAAGCTAAAGATAAAGATTTAGAAGTATTAGATGCTACTTGTCCATTTGTAAAGAAAGCACAAAAGAGTGCTGCTCGCTTACAAGAAGCTGGTTATCAGGTAATAATTAGTGGTGATAAACAGCATCCAGAAGTAGTAGCCATTTTAGGTTCAACAAATGGTCAAGCTATTGTGATTGAAGAAGAGGAAGATTTTGAAAAATTACCTAAAAAGATAAAGAAAGCAGGCATCATTGCACAGACTACCCAATCAATAGATAACTTAAAAACTGTTGTCAATCGGTTAATGGATATTACCGAGGAGTTAAAGGTGTACAATACTATTTGTACAACCACTAATGAACGACAAACTTCTGCTGCTGATTTAGCTGTTGAAGTAGATATTATGATTGTGATTGGGGGCTATAATAGTGCGAACACCAATCGTTTGGCTGAAGTCTGTTGGGAAGTTGGTACTACAACGTACCATATTGAAACTGCAGATGATTTAAGTCGAGATTGGTTTCATAATATTAAAAGAATAGGTGTTACAGCGGGGGCATCGACCCCAAACTGGATTATTAAGGAGGTTGTTAGTCGAATGGAAGATATTAAACAAGAAGAAAATGTGAATGAAGAAGTAGAAGAGGTGAATGAAGAAGAAGTAGAAGAAGTGAATGAGGAAGAAGTAGAAGAAGTTGATTATGAAGGAGTTAAAGCACTTGAAAAAGGTGAAGCTCTTGATGGCACTGTAGAGCAAGTTACTGATGACGGGGTTTATGTCAATATTGGAGCTAAATCTGAGGGACTTATTCCTCTTAATGAATTAAGCTCAAGTCATTTTGAATCTCCATCAGATGTAGTTGCTGAAGGAGACGAAATTAAAGTTGAGGTCTTAAACCCAGAAGATGAAGAAGGTAATATTCTATTATCTAAAAAGCGTATTGATTATGAAGAAGCTTGGGGAAGTGTACAGCAGGCTTATGAAAGTGGTGAAATTATTGAAGCTGAGGTCACTAAAGAAGTTAAAGGTGGCTTAGTAGTAGACATTGGTCTACGAGGATTTATTCCGGCTTCTCATGTAGCCATTGAATATATTGAAGATTTAAGCCAGTATATTGGTGAAACATTACCTCTAAGGATAATTGAAGTTGAAAGAGATAATAACAATGTAGTGCTTTCTCGTAAAGAAGTACTTGCAGAAGAGTTAGAAGAGAAGAAAGAAGAAATCTTTAGCTCGTTAGAAGAAGGTGATGTAATTTCTGGAACTATTACTAAGTTAGTAGATTTTGGTGCTTTTGTTGATATCGGAGGCGTTGAAGGATTATTACATATTTCAGAAATGTCTTGGGGACGAATTGATCATCCATCAGACGTTTTAGAAGAAGGAGAAGAGATTGAAGTTAAAGTTTTAGGAGTTAACCCTGAAGAAGAAAGAATTTCTTTAGGATTAAAGCAGATTTTACCTGATCCATGGGATCAATTCATTGATAATCATAATGAAGGAGAGGTAGTTTCTGGTAAGATTACTAAGACTGTTGACTTTGGTGCTTTTATGGAAATTGAGCCAGGTGTTGAAGGTTTAATCCATATTTCTCAACTTTCTCGTCGACATGTTGCTACTGTAGAAGAAGTAGTAACAGCTGGTGATGAAGTAGAAGCTAAGATTATTAATATTGAACCTCAAGAAAGAAGAGTAGGTTTAAGTATGAAAGAGTTAGAAGAAGAAGATGATAATGATAATAATAATAATACTCAAAGAAAGCAAAAAGATGTCGAAGAGTTCATTGATGATGATGAAGGTAGTGGAGTAACTATTGGAGATATGTTTGGAGAGTTGTTTGAAGAGTAAGATTTAGAATAATAAATTTTAAAATTGTTTATTTAATTAAGCCTCTAGCATGATTTCATGCTAGAGGCTTTTTTCTTTTTGCGAATATTTTCTCACTTCCAGGGAAAGAATATTTAGCGACAAGAAAAAATATGGAGGTGGGTAAAAAATGCCGTTAGGTGTAATAGTTTTAGTTGTAATGGCGGTACTAATTTATTTTGGATTTGCTCAAAGAATTTTAGACAGGATGTATTTAACTGATAAACAGGCATTATTATTTATTGGGTTAATGGTAGTAGGAAGTTTTATAGATATTCCTATAACTACTGCTCCAGCTATAAGTATTAATATTGGAGGTGCACTTTTGCCGGTGGTTTTAGCAATCTATGTTTTATCTAAGGCTGATTCTACTCAAGAATGGCTTAGAACTATCTTTTCTATAGTGGTCACCGGTGGAGTTATCTATGCTTTAACTAAGATATATCAATTTGAAGAAGGCCATACGCTGTTAGATCCTTCTTATATTTTTGCTATTGTAGCCGGTGTAACTGCATATATAACGAGTCGTTCTCGTAGAAATGCATTTATTTCAGGTACATTAGGGTTTTTATTATATGATTTGATCCATGTTTGGAATATAACCTTTGGTGGAGTACCAGGACAAGCAGATATTGGAGGGGCTGGTGCTTTAGACACTATAGTTACTTCTGGTTTTATTGCAGTATTATTAGCAGAAGTAGTTGGAGAGTCTAGAGAGCGATTACAAGGAGGCACAGCTCACAAAGAACATAATGATAGAGGTAGAGATGAAGATTCAGGTGAAGATGAAAAGAAATTAGATAATGTTGAGTATGCAGACTTCTTAAGCGGTAAGATTAAGAAGAGGAAGAAGAAACGGGGTGAGGATGATGAATAAAAGTTTAAGATATGGATTTGTTTTATCTTTAATATTTATACTTTTATTTAGTACAGTAGCTTTTGCAGAAATAGAAGTTGAAGGTGATGGGTATTTTACTGTAGTAGATGAAGATGGTAATCTTATTTTTCAGACTGATATGAAGGTACACAAAGGTGATTGGTATATTAATGAAAATAATAAAAAATATACTATAATCAAGACAAATGGTGATCAAGCTATTGCTAAGTATGAAGGAACTGTAGATTTGACCCCGGAAGATGATAATTTATCTTCAGCATTGTCACAACCTGAAGTATTATTATCAGAGAAGGAAGCTAAAAAAGAGATTATGATTTATAATACACATAGTGATGAGTCTTATGTGCCTAATAGTGGAACTCATTCTGAAGCTGGAAACGGGGATATATATAAAGTAGCTGATGAATTTGCTGCAGCATTAAAAAATAAAGGGGTTAAGGTCATAGCATCTAACGCAAAGCATGACCCCCATGATGGTGGTGCTTATGAACGGTCTAGAAGAACAGCTAAAAAGTTAACTCAAAAAGGACCAGATGCATTATTTGATATTCATCGTGATGGAGTTCCAGATCCGTCACAATATCTAACTAAGATTAATGGAAAAAAAGTATCTCAGGTCCGGTTAGTAGTTGGTAGACAGAATCCAAATATGAAAGTAAATGATAAGTTTGCAAAACAATTAAAATCTGTTACTGATAATAAATACCCTGGTTTAATTAAAGGGATATTTTATGCAAAAGGAAAATACAATCAAGATCTTTCGCCAAGAGCTATGTTATTAGAGTTTGGCACTCATGTTGTTTCACAGCAGGATTCTGAATCAGCAGCAACTTTATTTGCTAATTCTGTCAATCAATTATTATATGGAGAGGACGCACAACAGACTCAAGGAGAAGATGCAGGAGATGCTGGTCAGAGTCGAGGCGCCTGGACTTCATTACTAATTATTATAGCTGTGGTTTTAGTAGGTATTGCAGGTTTTTTATTCATTAATGAGGACGGTTGGGATGGAGTAGTTAATCGAATTAAGCATTTTTTTGGTGATGAATTTGTTAATTATTTTGGATTTAAAAAAGAAGATGATGAAGAAAATAAATAGAGTATAGGTAGGAGTATAGGAGGATAAATACCATGAAATATGGAGTAATGATTATAGTAAGTATTATTTTAGGAACCTTATCCCGTTTTTGGATGTTAAAAATAGATTATAGACAATATCCTGGTTATCCTCATGGTTATGCTGTTCATCTAACTTTAGGATTTATTGCTGCGGTTTTAGGTGCACTCTTTTTACCAGCACTCTTAGAAGAAAACTATATAGCTGTTACATTTTTGACTTTAGCTGTTCAACAATTTAGTAGTATTCGAGATATGGAACGAGAATTTTTAAATAAGATAGAGAAGACTGAATTAGTGCCTCGTGGTACTGCATATATTGAAGGAATAGCTAAAGTGTTCGAAGCAAGAAATTATTTAGCTTTATTAGTGTCAATTGCTGTCACCATTGGTTTTCAATTATTAGAATGGTACGGAGGATTGATTTTTGGAATAATAGCTGCTTTAGTTTTACAAAAGGCGATGACAGAAAAGAATATTAAAGATATAGGTGATGTTAAAGTAGTTGAGTTAGAATTTAAAGGTGAAAATGAAGAGAATATTGCTATAGGTGATGTAGTAATTATGAATGTAGGAGTGCAAGAATCATTAGATTATTGGAAAGAGAATGGATTAGGGATTGTGATTGACCCTAAGGATGACAATGCTCGAGCAACTTTAGCTAATACTGGACAACGTCAGGCAATCTTACATGACGTTGCTGCTCAATTAGGGGTTAGATTAGATGTGGGAGTGCAAGATTATACTCCTTTAGCTAGGTTAAATTTGGACACAGGTAGAGTTGTTATAATTATAATTCCGATTGAGCCAGATGAAAAATGGGTTAAGAAAGCAGTCGAGAATACCCCAGTATTAGAAGGTTCTAAACGTAGACCTTTAGCATCAAAAGCTGGCAGAGCAGCTGCTGATTAAGGAGGGACTCCAATGGAGGTTAGTTTAACAAATAATATATTAGCAATAGTAACTTTAAAGAATAATGAAAATAAAGTAGATGGAGGCGGTTCTCCAGTATTCTATGTAGATGATGAAGAAGAATTAGAATATGTGGCAATGTTAATTTCACGTTTAACTTTATCAATGGCCCATAATTTAGGTAATGGTGTCTATATTCTAATTAAACATTAATTAGAGGAGTATAAGATGAAGATAATTTACTATGATAGTACAGGTCAATATTTAGCAGTAGTTGCTGCTGCAATACATTTGAATATGTTAGCTACTGCTAAAGTAGCACCTGATTGGAATGATTTAAAAGAACTTCCTTATTTTGATGGAAGACAGAAAGTGGAGTTAGGTCAAATTATCTTTATCGGTACAGACCAATTAGGAAATGATATATATATATTAGGTAGTGATGGAGTAGGTGATGTGATTGAAAAAGCGGTACATGGTATAAATAGAATATTTGATATTCATACTGAAAGTAAGTTTATAGACTTAACTAAAAAAGAAGATTGGTTATTTAGATTAGGAATTAAGATTAAAAGTTTATTTACTAATTCGTCTTTAGCTAATAGATTAATTTATAAGAATATATTAAAATCTTTTACACAAATAGTAGAAGTAGTAAATGATATTAGAGATTAAAAGGGAGACGATTGGATGAAGGTAATCTATAATTGTTATGGTAGTGCCCATTCATCAGTTTTAGCTGCTGGGATACATACTGGAATTGTACCAGATGATCGAGTAGCAACTGCCGAAGAAATTAGTAATATTCCTCATTATGACCGCACTGACACAGAAGAGATAGGTACAGTCTATTATTTTGGTAAAGATGAGTTTGGTTTTGATGTATATATAATGGGAATGAAGAGTTCGCCTAAGATAGTTAAAAGAGCACTATTGAGTAATTTAAGAATTTTTGGAATTGATAGAACCAAAATGATTTTAGTTGATACCTTACCTTATGTCAATAATCTTACTCGAATAGGGGGATTTTTGTCTAGAGGTTTAGGATTTGTAAATCTAGGGAGGCCATTAACTATTTATGGATTACAAAAGTCATATAAAAGATTTATTAATTTAGTTAAAAGTGTAAAAAAAAGGTTGGACCATATTAGTTAAAATAATTGCTCATCACTTGTTGATGGGCTTTTTTGGTGGTAAAATTCTGATATAGCTTGACTAATTTAGTTTGATATAAGATAATATAAGGTAGGCATTAAATTGAGGTGGTTAATTATGGTAGAAAGTAGCTGTATAGAAATAGAAACGGTTCAATTAGATAGTATAGCAGATGAGCTTAATATAGAGCCTGGTGATCAATTGCTAACTATTAATGGTAGCCAGATTAGAGATTATATAGATTATAAATTTTTAATTACAGATTTATACTTAGAGGTTTTGATTCGAAAGTCTAATGGAGAAGAGTGGTTATTAGAGATTGAGAAGGATTATGATGAGGGATTGGGTTTAGAATTTTCAGGCATTATTTATGATGACTTAAAGAAGTGCAATAATAATTGTCTTTTTTGTTTTGTTAATCAATCTCCTCCAGGGTTACGAGAGACTTTGAATTTAAAGGATGATGATTATAGATTTTCATTTTTACAAGGTAGTTATATAACTTTAACTAATTTAAGTCGAGAAGAGATTAATCGAATTAAAAGATTACATTTGAGTCCTATATATATATCAGTACATACTACTAACCCTGAATTAAGAGTGAAGATGTTACGAAATTCTAAGGCGGGTGATGTCTTATCTTACTTAAAAGAGTTAGCAGAAGTGGGGATTGAGTTTCATACTCAAATTGTGCTTTGTCCAGAAATTAATGATGGCGATGAACTAGAAAGGACTATTAAAGATTTATTAGAATTGTCATCTGCTATTAGGAGTTTAGCCGTAGTACCAGTAGGATTGACAAAGTTTCGTGATGATTTATACTCTTTACGTTCTTTCACTACTGAGGAGGCTAAAGAAGTGGTAGAGCAAGTAGAGCAGTGGCAGAAGAGAATAGGTGAGAAATGTGGAGAAAATTTCTTGTACTTATCTGATGAATTTTATTTATTAGCTAATGAATCAATTCCACCTACTAAAAATTATAATGGATATCCTCAATTGGAGAATGGAGTAGGAATGGTTAGATTATTTTGGGAGCAGTTTAATGAGGTGGAAGAGAAATTACCTACTACTATAGATAAAAAACAACAGTTTACATTAATTACTGGTGAATTAGGTGTAGCAACTTTAGAACCAATGGTGGCTAGATTAAATGAGATTAATAATTTAGATTTAGACTTGTTAGTAGTGCAAAATAGTTTCTTTGGGGAGAATGTGACGGTTACTGGATTATTAACTGGACAAGATATAATAGAAACTATTAAAAAGAGAGATTTAAACGGAAGCATAATTTTACCGGAACTTTTATTAAATGAAGATAGGTTATTTATTGATGATCTACAATTAGATGTTTTAGAGGCTGAGTTTCCAGAGATAGAATTTATTATAGTGAATAATAATGCGAAAGATTTAGTTAAGACATTAATTAATATTTAATTCGGAGGTGCTTATAGTGAGTAAACCAATAGTAGCAATAGTTGGCAGACCTAATGTAGGGAAATCAACACTTTTTAATAGAATTGTTGGTGATAGAATTTCAATTGTAGAAGATGAACCAAGTATTACACGAGATAGAATTTATGCTGAAGGTGAGTGGTTAAATAATCATTTTTTATTAGTAGATACTGGAGGTATTGATTTAAATAGTGAGAAGGAATTAAAAGAGGATATTAGACGACAGGCAGAAATAGCTATAGATGAAGCTGATGTAATTTTATTTATGCTTGATGGTAGAACAGGACTTCAGCCGATGGATCGCGAAGTAGCTAATATGCTTAGGAAAAGTGGAAAACCTATAATTTTAACAGTTAATAAAGTAGACTATAAGAAATTAGAAGAAGAGATTAAATATGATTTTTATGAATTAGGTTTAGACGATCCGGTCTTGATTTCTGCTGAGCATGGATTAAACATTGGAGATTTATTAGATGAAGTGATTATTCATTTTCCTCAAGAGGAAGAGATAGAGTATGAAGATGATATTATTCGTATTTCTGTTATTGGCAGACCTAATGTAGGTAAATCTTCATTAGTTAATCAGGTTTTAGGTAAAAATAGGGTAATAGTTAGCGATATTCCAGGTACTACCCGAGATGCGATAGATACTTATTTTAAATTAGGAGATAGAGAATTTGCAATTATTGATACAGCAGGGATGAGAAGAAGAGGTAAAGTAAAGCCTGGCATAGAAAAATATAGTGTAATTAGATCTTTAGGAGCTATAGATCGTTCTGATGTAGTTTTAATGGTGTTAGATGCTACTGAAGGAATGACTGAACAAGATAAACGGGTTGCTGGATATGCTCATGAAGATGGCAAAGCAATGGTGATAGTAGTGAACAAGTGGGATTTAATTGAAAAAGGGAATGATACTAATAAGCGTTATGCTGAGGATATTAGATATGATGTTGGATTCTTAAATTATGCGCCGATTACATTTGTTTCTGCCTTAACTGGACAAAGAGTCTTAGAAATTTTAGAGATAGTGGAGTATGTGGCTGAACAGCATTCAAGAAGAGTTAAGACTAATACTTTAAATAATGTACTTAAAGAAGCAACTTCTATGTTTGAACCCCCTAGTGATAAAGGTAAGAGGTTAAAGATATATTATGCAACACAACCTCGGGTTAAACCTCCATTATTTGTGCTTTTTGTTAATGATCCTGATTTAATGCATTTTTCTTATAAACGTTATTTAAAGAATAAAATTAGGGATGCCTTTGGTTTTTCAGGAACACCTATTAAAATTATAGTTAGAGAAAGATAGTATGCAAGGGGAGGAAAGTAATGTTTAGTTATTTATTTGTGATTTTGATTAGTTATTTATTAGGTTCAATTCCATTTGGTTTACTACTTACAAGGTTAGTAAAAGGAGTAGATATTAGAGAATATGGCAGTGGAAATATTGGGGCTACTAATGCTTATCGAGTAATGGGATTTGGCATGGGAGTAATGGTTGCTCTATTCGATATTAGTAAAGGATATATTAGTGTTCAGATTGCTAAACAAGTATTTGGTGCAGATGTAGCTGTGATTTTAATTATAGCTGGTTTAGCAGCAGTTGCTGGTCATAATTGGCCTATCTTTTTGAAGTTTAATGGTGGGAGAGGGGTAGCTACTTCTGTAGGAATCTTAATTAATCTATTACCTAAGACTGTTTTAATTGTATTCTTTATCTGGTTAATCATAGTATTAACGACTAGATATGTTTCCTTAGGTTCGATAGTAGGGGCAGCTTTAATTCCTATTTTGGCCATTCTATTTAATAATCCACCTATATATGTTGGCTTAGGCTTGGCGATTGCAGTCTTTGTTATTTTTCGGCATCGACCTAATATTAAAAGGTTACTGGCTGGTGAGGAGAATAAAATCGGTTGGAATATGAATGTAGATAAGAAGGATGACTAATTATTTTAGAGGAGGAAAGAGAATATGGAAAAGATAGCAGTTATAGGAGGCGGTAGCTGGGGAAGTTCAATTGCTATTTTATTAGCAAATAATGGTTATCGTATCTCTTTACGTGATATATCTTTTGAACAAGTTACAGAAATTAATGAAGAAAAGACGAATATTGATTACTTACCAGGAGTAGAGTTTCCAGAAAACATTACTGCTACTACTGATATTAAAGAGGCAGTTAAAGATGCTAGTGTAGTAATAGTAGTAGTTCCTTCTCATGCAATTCGCAATGTAGCTCAAGAATTATCTGGATTATTATTAGATGATACAATTATTGTTAGTGCTACTAAAGGGATTGAAGAAGAAACGTATTATAGAATGTCAGAGGTTTTAAAAGATGAATTAAGACCAGCATTACATGAGAATATAGCTGTCATATCAGGTCCTAGTCATGCTGAAGAAGTTAGTAAAGGAATTCCTACTACTACAGTAGTTGCTAGCAAATCACGTCGATTAGCTGAAAATATTCAAGATATCTTTATGTCTGATGTTTTTAGGGTCTATACTAATCCTGATATAGTAGGAGTAGAATTAGGTGGGGCCTTAAAGAATATTATTGCAATATCTGCTGGAATATCCGATGGATTAGGTTATGGTGATAATACTAAAGCGGCTTTAATTACAAGAGGTTTAACTGAAATTAAACGTTTAGGCGTAGCTGTTGGTGCTGATCCAATGACTTTTGCTGGATTATCAGGGACAGGTGATTTAGTTGTTACTTGTGCTAGTCAACATAGTAGAAATCGCCGTTTAGGAGTTAAAATAGGTAATGGAAGAAGCTTAGATGAGGCTTTAAGTGAAATGAAGATGGTAGCAGAAGGGGTTAGAACTACGAAAGCGGCTTATTTATTGGCTAAAGAGATCGGCGTTGAGGTGCCAATTATTACTAAAGCATATGAAGTGTTATTTGAAGGTAAGCATCCACAACAAGGTGTTAATGAATTAATGGTTAGAGGAAAAAAACATGAAATAGAGGAAGTAGTTAAAAATAAAGAAAATTGGTAAAATTTTAAATATAGAATAATAACAATTTGATAAAGTTAACTCTAAAAAATAACAGGATATATCTATTCTGTTATTTTTTTGCTATTAAGGAAGGAATTTGTCGGTAGATATTCAAATATAATAAACATAGGTGTTTTTTGTATAAGGGGGTTAATAAAAATATTTAATCGTTATGATTAGAAAAAGGGGGGATAATTAATTGGGTTCAAAAGAAGAAATTAAAAAAGTGATTAAAGAAAAGTACGAAAACTATGGAGTAGATGCTGGTGATAATTTCATTAATATTTTAAATAATTTACATGATATTGTAGTATGCCATACAGCTAACAGTAAAGTGCTTTGGGCTAATCAAGTAGCCATGGATGAGTTTGGTATATCACCAGAAGATTTTGGTGATAAATATTGTTATGAACTTTTCTTTGATTGCAAACATAATTGTGAGGGATGTGCAGTAATAAAAGCTAGAAAGTCAGGAAAGATAGAAGAAGGGGAGATTATTACACCTAATGGGAAGGTATATTTAGTACGAGCGTATCCAATCAAAGATAATCACAAGAAGATAGTGGGTATTGTTGAAATTGCTTTAGATATTACTAAAGGAAAATTGTTAAAAGAAAAACTTGAATTTAGCGAATTAAAGACTGAATTTTTTGCTAATTTATCTCATGATTTTAAAACTCCATTGAACTTGATTTTCTCAGCGTTACAGTTATTAGATTTAAAATTAGAAGATGAACAGCTTAAAGGATATGTAGATACTATAAATCAGAATGGACAGAGACTTTTAAGATTGGTTAATAATTTAGTAGATCTTACAAAAATGGAATCTAATTCTTTTAGTTTGAATTTGAAAAATCATGATATCGTTAAATTTGTTGAGGAAGTAACTATGTCTGCCAAAGAATACATATTGGATAAGAAGCGTCTCTTGCAATTTAATACTAATATTCAAGAAAAAGTCATTGCTTGTGATATATTTAGCATTGAAAGAGTTATGCTAAACTTACTTTCTAATGCAGTTAAGTTTACTGATAAAGGAGATCAAATAATAGTTAATATATATGAACGGAATGATAAGATATTAATTACAGTTAAGGATACAGGAATTGGAATTCCAGAAGATAAACAAGAGTTAATATTTGAACAATTTGGACAAGTTGATAAATCAGTGAAAAGAAATGCAGATGGTACTGGAATTGGTTTATCTATTGTTAAATTATTAGTAGAAATGCATGATGGCCAGATTAAAGTAGAAAGTGAATACGAAGAAGGTAGTGAGTTTATTGTGGAGCTTCCTACTAAAAGATTATCAGAGCAAGATGACTTACAATTAAAGGAGGGAACTTTACAGCCTGAAATGCAGGATCTTACTAATAAAGTAGAGATAGAATTTTCGGATATCTATTCTTAAGCTTTGATAATGAATATATTAATTAAGATAAGCTAATCTCTTTACAACTAAAGAGATTAGCTTTTTTATTTTTATTCAATTTTAATTCTAAAATTTTAAATAAAAAAGAATAATTTAGAATTAGGCTCATATATATATAATGATATAAGTCTAAAATTTAATGATTAATATATATCTTTGTTTTTTAAGTTATTACCAATTACAAGGAGGGGAATGAAAGGATGGAGGAGTATAATATTTACCAAGATATTTCTGATCGAACTGGTGGAGACATCTATATCGGTGTTGTAGGCCCAGTTAGAACTGGAAAATCGACATTTATTAAAAAATTCATGGATCTGTTGGTATTGCCTAATATTAAAGATGAATATGATAAAGAACGAACTCAAGATGAATTGCCTCAAAGTGGTGGCGGTAGAACTATTATGACTACTGAACCTAAGTTTGTACCTAATGAGGGGACAGAAATTGAATTAGATGAAAAACTAAATTTTAGAGTACGATTAGTAGATTGTGTAGGTTATAAGGTTGATGGAGCTTTAGGTTATGAAGAAGAAGATGGTCCACGAATGGTGATTACACCTTGGTATGAGGAAGCAATTCCTTTCCAGGAAGCTGCTGAAATGGGCACTAAGAAGGTTATAGAGGATCATTCCACAATTGGACTGGTTGTGACTACTGATGGTTCCATTACAGAATTACCGCGACAAAGTTACATTGCTGCCGAAGAGAGGGTTATTTCCGAATTAGAGAATTTAGGAAAACCGTATATAATAGCTTTGAATTCTACTCATCCTCACGGTCAAGCAGCTCAAGAATTGAAAGAAGAATTAGAGGAAAAGTATAATAAGCCAGTAATACCTATTGATTGTGATAATTTATCTGAAAATAATATAACTCATTTATTACAAGAGATTTTATATGAATTTCCACTTCGTGAGATCAATATTCAATTGCCATTATGGATTGATGAGTTGGATTCTGACCATTGGCTTAGTCAGGAAGTAACTGATAGTATTAATACTTCTTTAGACGATGTAATAAGATTAAGAGATATTGAAGTAGGTTTAAATAATTTAGCTGATTATCAATATACTAAAGAGGTTTTCTTAGAGGAGATGGATTTAGGTACTGGTACCACGAATATATCTATAGGTATGCAGGATAATCTTTTCTACGATATTATTGAAGAAGTGACTGGCTTGGAAATTGAAGGAGAACACGAATTATTTAATTTAATTCAAGAACTCAGTACTGCTAAAAAAGAATATGACCGAGTAGCTGAAGCTTTGACTGAAGTAGAAGAGAAAGGTTATGGTATTGTTAAGCCAGAGATAGAAGATTTAGTCTTTGATGAACCTGAATTGATTAAACGTGGTGGTGGATTTGGTGTTAAGTTAACAGCATCAGCGCCTTCAATTCATATGATTAGAGCTGATATTAATACTGAAGTTTCACCAGTAGTAGGTACTGAGAAACAGTGTGAAGAGTTAATTGATTTCTTACAAGAAGAGTTTGATGATAATCCAGATGCAATTTGGGAGACTGATTTTCTTGGTCGTTCCTTACATGATTTAGTTAAAGATGGAATTACAAATAAGTTATATAGAATGCCTGAGAATGCTCAGCATAAGTTACAAGATACTCTTCAAAAGATTGTGAATGAAGGTAGTGGAGGATTAATCTGTATTATTTTATAAGAATATGTTTATAATATAAATAAAAGATTAATTTTAATTTTTATAACCGGCTTTTAAAGTCGGTTTTTTTAATTTTAAAGTTTTTTTGATAAAAAAAAGGAGAAAATTATAAAAATCACGAATTAAATTGTTGATATAATGAATATTAAAGTGTTATACTATTAAGGGAGGTGATTGACTTGACAAAGACTGAACTAGTTGATAACATTGCAGAAAAGACAGGATTGACAAAAAAAGATTCCAAACAAGCTGTTGATGCATTTCTTGAAGTGATTACTGACACTCTTAAGTCAGAAGCTACTAAAGATGCAGACGAAAGGGACAAGGTTCAACTTATTGGTTTTGGAAGTTTTGAGGTAAGAGATAGAAGTGCTAGAACTGGTCGTAATCCTCAGACTGGTGAAGAACTTCAAATTCCAGCTCGTAAAGTTCCTGCTTTTAAGTCAGGAAAAGGTTTAAAAGATGCAGTAAATGGCGACAAGTAATACTTAATAGTTAATAATTTGATTTATTACTTAATTTTTTTGAAGAGATATTGATTTACTGTAGAAAGAGCTTATTTTGCTCTTTCTACTTTTTTAATAATATAAAATTAAAGGATTAAAGTAGTAGAGTAGAAAGGGGAGAAATCATGAGTCAAAAAGTATATTTAAATGGAGAATTAGTGGCAAAAGAAGATGCAAAAGTATCAGTTTGGGATCATGGATATTTATATGGAGATGGAATTTTTGAAGGCATTAGAGCATATAATGGTAGGGTTTTTAGATTTGATGAACATATTAAAAGACTTTATGAGTCAGCTAAAGCTATTATGTTAGATATTCCTTTATCCAAAGAGGAGATGGAAGAAGCGGTAATAAAGACATTAAGAGCTAACGAATTAAGTGATGCTTATATTAGGTTAGTAATTTCTAGAGGTGTAGGGGATTTAGGTTTAGATCCACAAAAGTGCCCTGAACCTACTGTTTTAATTATTGCTAGTGATATTGAACTTTATCCTCCTGAATTTTATGAACAAGGTTTAGAAGTAGTTACAGTTCCAACTAGAAGAAATATTCCAGAAGCTTTAAATCCTAGAATTAAGTCATTAAATTATTTAAATAATATTTTAGCTAAAATAGAAGCTAATAGAGCTGGAGTGTTAGAAGCAGTAATGTTAAATAATGAAGGTTATGTAGCTGAGTGTACAGGAGATAATATCTTTATTATCAAAGATGGTAAATTAATTACTCCACCGACTTATGTCGGCGCCTTAAAAGGAGTGAAACGAGAAGTAGTAATGGAAGTAGCTCCTAAGTTAGGTTTAGAAGTGAAAGAAGAAGTATTTACTCGCCATGACCTTTATATAGCCGATGAATGTTTCTTAACAGGAACAGCTGCTGAGGTGATTCCAGTAGTTAAGATTGATGATAGAGAAATTGGTGATGGTACTCCAGGTGATTATACTTGGGATTTAATCGAGCTATTTAGAGAGAAAGCTAATAGCGAAGGTTATCCTATCTATGATAAGGGGTAAAGATGTATATAATAATTAAATAATAAGCTCTTATCGAGATATGATTAAAAGCCTCTTCTTATCTAAGAAGAGGCTTTCTTATTTAATTAACTTTAAAAGCTTGCGCTAGTTTTATCTATTAAATAGTAGTATAGAGGTCCTAATTTAATTTAATAATCACTAATATTAGTTGCTTTCTAATTTTAACCATGTTATAATGTGTAATGTCAATGAACAAATATCCACTACACGTGGACAAAGAAGGTGATCAAATGACCAAACATAAAAGTGATTATTATGTGGTACATAAGGATATCCTTCCAACAGCTATTATGAAAACAATAGAAGTAAAAAAAATATTGAAATCAGGTGAAGTAGAAAAGATTAACGAAGCTGTAGAAAGAGTAAAATTAAGTCGAAGTGCTTATTATAAGTATAAAGATCATGTTTTTCCTTTTTTAGAGGATAAACAAAAGAAAGTAATTACGTTATATTTTCTATTAAAGCATGAAACAGGAGTATTATCAAAAGTAATTAACAGAATAGCGGAAGTTAAAGGTAATGTATTAACTATTAATCAAGGGATTCCTCTACAAGGAGTTGCTAATGCCACGATTACTCTTGAAGCCCACGAAATGGAATTAAATATAGATGAATTAGTAGAAGAAATGAAAGATTTACCTGGAATCCAAAAGGTAAAGATAATTGCTCGCAATTTTAAATATTAATTACTTTTTAAGGAGGAGTTAAGTATGGAGAAGAGAACAATTAAATTAGGAATTTTAGGGTTAGGAACTGTTGGTAGTGGAGTAGCAAAAATTTTATTAGAGACTAGTAAAAATATTAATCAAAAAATGAAAAAGAAATTAGAGTTGGCTAAAATATTAGATAAAGATTTAACTAGAGAGAGAGAGATTGAAGTTCCTGCTGAAATAATGACTGATAAACCAGAAGAAGTACTAGAAAATCCTGAGATTGATATTGTTATAGAATTAATTGGGGGAGTTAATCCTGCTAAAGATTTTATGATTAGAGCTTTAAAAGCTAAGAAGCATGTAGTTACAGCTAATAAAGAAGTAATGGCCAAATATGGTTCAGATTTATTAGATTTAGCCGAAGAGAATGGTGTAGATTTATATTTTGAGGCAAGCGTTGGTGGAGGAATTCCAATTATTAGATCTTTAAAGGAATCATTAACTGCTAATAAGGTTGAAGAGATAATGGGAATTGTAAATGGAACAACTAATTATATTTTAACTAAAATGACTCAAGAAGGCGCTGATTTTGCTGATGCATTAGCTGAAGCTCAAGATTTAGGATATGCTGAGGCTGATCCTACTGCTGATGTAGATGGATATGATGCAGCTTATAAATTATCAATTTTATCAGCTATTGCTTTCGGATCAAGAATAGACATAAATGATATTTATTTAGAAGGAATTTCAAAAGTAACACAGAAAGATATTACGTATGCTAAAGAATTAAATTATGTAATTAAACTATTGGCTATTGGTAAAGAAGTTGATGGTAAGATAGAGGCTAGAGTTCATCCAACTATGATTCCAAATAATCACCCGTTGGCTGCTGTAAATGATTCTTTTAATGCAGTATTTGTTAAAGGACATGCAGTTGGGGAATTAATGTATTATGGTCGAGGGGCAGGCTCAATGCCAACAGGTAGTGCTGTAGTGGCCGATGTTATTGATATTGCTCGTAATATTATTAATGATGCCAACGGAAGAATAGCGTGTAGTTGTTATGAAGAAAAAGAATTAAAATCTATAAATGAAGTTGTTTCTAAGTATTACTTACGATTACAGGTTATTGATAGGCCAGGAGTTTTAGCAGCTGTATCTGGTATTTTAGGTAATAATGGTGTAAGTATTGAATCAATGATTCAAAAGAGCAAAACTGAAAATGGAGTACCATTAATCTTAGTTGCTCATCAAGTGAATGAAGGGAATATACAAACAGCATTAAATGAGATTGATAATCTAGCAGAAGTTAAAGAAATTAGTAGTTTAATTAGAGTAGAAGGGGAAGAATGTTATTAAATAGGAGGCAAGATGATATGGGCTTAATTGTACAAAAGTATGGAGGTACTTCTGTTGCTGATACAACTAGAATTAAAAAGGTAGCAGAAAGGCTAGTAAAAAGAAAGCGAGAAGAAGATCAGGTAATAGCTGTTGTTTCAGCGATTGGGGATACTACTGATGAATTGATAAATTTATCAAATGAAATCACAGATCAACCACCTAAACGAGAGTATGATATGTTAATTTCTACAGGAGAACAAGTATCAGTTGCTTTACTGGCTATGGCAATTAATGAATTAGGAGAGGATGTCATTTCCTTAACTGGATCACAAGTAGGAATTATCACTGATGACCTACATACTAAGGCGAAAATTTTAGAGATAGATTCTAGCCGATTAGAAAAAGAATTGGCTAAAGATCAAATTGTAGTAGTAGCTGGCTTTCAGGGGATTACAATTAATGATGATATTACAACTTTAGGAAGAGGTGGCTCTGATACTACAGCGGTAGCTTTGGCAGCTAAACTTGATGCTGATATCTGTGAGATTTATACTGATGTAAATGGTATTTATACTGCTGACCCAAGAATGTTAGATGATGCAGTAAAGCTACCCGAAATTTCTTATGATGAAATGCTAGAAATGGCTAGTTTAGGAGCTAAGGTTTTACAACCGAGATCTGTAGAGTTTGCTAAACAGTATAAAATAAAATTAGCAGTTAAATCAAGTTTTAATTATGAATCAGGGACACACGTTAAGGAGGTGGAAGAATTGGAAAAAGGCAAAGTAGTTAGTGGTGTTGCTTGTAATACGAATGAAGTTAAAATTTCTTTAATAGGAGTTCCAGACCGACCGGGGATTGCTTCTAAGGTTTTTAATACTTTAGCAGAATCTAGCATCAATGTAGATATGATTATTCAGAATGTACATCGAGGAGAGGTAAATGATATTACATTTACTATTGATGATGAAGACTTAAGTCAAGCTAAAGTCATTTTAAATGAATTGAATAAAGAATTAACTATAGAGGATATTATTTATGATGCTGAAGTAGCTAAAGTATCAATTGTAGGTGCAGGAATGGTTACTAATCCTGGAGTTGCAGCTAAAATGTTTGAAGCATTAGCTGATGCTGATATTAATATTGAAATGATAAGTACTTCGGAGATTAAAGTCTCTTGTTTAATGGATGAGGCTAAGTCTCAACAAGCAGTAAAAGTAATTCATGATAAGTTTAATTTAGGTGAAAAGCAAAGAGTAAGTGATCAGAATGTATAGAGTAAAGGTCCCAGCTACTACTGCTAATTTGGGGCCAGGGTTTGATATTTTAGGTATGGCATTAGATTTTTATAATATAATAGAAGTACGTGAAAGAGAAGAAGGTTTAAAGATAGAGATAGAAGGTTTAGGCGCTGATGAATTACCTACTGATGAAAATAATTTAGCTTATCAAGCTATGGATTATCTTTTTTCGCGAACAGATTATTCTCCAGCAGGCTTAGAGATAAATCTAATTAATCAAATTCCTTTATCGCGAGGATTAGGAAGTAGCGCTACAGTAATAGTAGGTGGATTAGTCTTAGCTAATTGTTTAGCAGGTGAACCTTTTTCTACAGATGAGCTTTTAAATTTTGCTACTAAGATAGAAGGGCATCCGGATAATGTAGCTCCTGCTTTGTTAGGAGGAGTAGTTATTTCTGTAATGACTGAAGATGGGGAGATAATATATAAAAGATTAGATGTTCCTAAATTAAGTACAGTAGTAGGTATTCCAGACTTTAAATTATCAACTACTGAAGCAAGAGAAGTTTTACCGGCTCAAGTTATTTTTGAAGATGCCGTTTTTAATAGTAGTCGTGTAGCTTTGTTAATAGCTTCATTGATGAGTAAAGATTATGACTTATTAGCTACTTGTTTTGAAGATAGATTACATCAATCCTACCGACAAGACTTAGTACCAGGAATGGATTCTGTTATTAAGTATACTAAAGAGGCTGGTGCTTTAGCAGTGGCTTTAAGTGGAGCAGGCCCATCTATAATTGCTTTGACTTTAAATCAGGAGGAAAGTGTGGGAAAGACTATGGTTCAGACTTTTGCTCGTCATGGAATTGAAGCTAATTATAAGATTACCAAACCAGCTACTGAAGGTGTTATAATAGAGGAATTAAAAGATGAATAATTTTCTAATATGAATTAGCAGGAAAAGTGTTACTATATGTTGAAATTAATTGAGTAGAAGGTAGATTCACATATAGCATAGAGGAGGATTTAAATTAAATGAGTTTGAAAACAAGTATAGTTGTCGTATTGACATTATTATTAGTTATTTCAGTAACTACTTTTGCTTTTGCTACTCCTAAATATGGAGCTAAAGCTTACGGAATGGGGGGCGCATTTACTGCAGTTGCTGATGATGCCAGTGCAATTTACTGGAATCCAGCTGGCTTGGTACAAAGCGGTTTCATTGGTGCAGAATTTTCTATTGGAGCAGATCCTGATGATGATTTTATTGATGATGCTAAAGATGTCTTAGATATGCCAGAAGGACCAGAACAATATAAGGCATTATATGATTTAAATTCAACTCAGATGGGGCTTGATGGGATGTTTAATGCTAATTTTAAAAATGTTGGTATAGGTGCATTATTAACTAATTCTTTTACTTATAATAATGATGATAATCTTGAATTAAGGAATCGTTTGGATGGACAAGGAGTTATTTCTACTGGGATTAAGTTGTTGGAACCACCTATGAATATTGGTGCTTTATATGTTGGTGCTAACTTAAAAGGGTTATGGAGTAGATATGATAGCGTAACTGGATATAATAGTGGTGGTAGTGGAACTACAGAAGAAGGTGAAGCTTCAGCTACAGGTTATGGCCTTGATATAGGAATGATGGCTAAGGTGACAGATGCAGTTAATTTTGGTTTAAGTGTTAAGAATGCAACATCAGATTTAGATTGGGAGTGGGATAAGAAGCCTATTAATCCAGCCAAGTTAGATGACTCATTACCACGGACGGTAACTGCTGGAACAGCAATTAAATTACCTTATCCATTATCTGCTACTATAGCAGCAGATATTGAGAGCATTGAAGATGGTGAGGATATCTATCATGTAGGTTTTGAAAAGAATATTCTCTTTAATGGTCTTTCTTTAAGAGCAGGTATGTATAAACCGGAGAATGGTGATGAAGTAATTACTGGAGGTTTAGGATTAAATTTAGCTAATTTACATGCCAATTTAGCTATGGATGATGAAGGATATTATGCTTTGTCAGCTAACCTTAAGTTTTAATAGATAATTTTTAAGTTAAACTTGACAGTTAATAATTTAAGTGTTATACTTGCATAAAATTACAGATAAAAATTCATATATTTCATCTTTATGTATGATTAATACTATATTCTCTTATCAAGAGTGGTGGAGGGACTGGCCCTATGAAGCCCGGCAACCAGTATTCATTTAGAATAAAATGGTGCCAATTCTTGCAATCTTATTAAGATTGACAGATGAGAGAAGAGGACACAGATTAAAAGATAAAGCCTCTTCTCAAATTTGAGAAGAGGCTTTTTTAAATCATTGAGAATTTAGGAGGAGAGGAAATATGAAATCAGATGTTTTAATTAGTCTTGAGTCAGAAGTACTATTATTGGATGGAGCTATGGGGACTAAATTACAACAAGAAGATTTAGAGACTGATACGGCTCCTGAGGTTTGGAACTTAAAGAGGCCAGAAATAATAAAGCAAATCCATCAAGATTATTTAGCAGCAGGAAGCCAAATTATTCAGACTAATACCTTTGGTGCTAATCGAATTAAATTAGGTGAGTATGGGTTAGCCCAAGAAGTAGAAGAAATTAATAGAGCCGCAGTACGGATAGCTAAAGAGGTTAAAAAAGATAATTATATTGCTGGTTCTGTAGGACCATTTGGTAAGTTTTTAGCTCCTATAGGTGATGTTACTTTTGAAGAAGCTATTGATATTTTTAAGGAGCAGATTGCTATTTTAGTTGATTCAGGGGTAGATTTAATAAGCTTAGAAACCATGAGTAGTCTACAAGAATTGAGAGCAGCAGTGATAGCTGCTAAAGAAGTAAGTGATAACGTTCCAGTCATGGCTCAAATGACATTTGATGAAAATTTGCGAACATTAAGTGGAACTACTCCTAAAATAGCAGCAGTAGTATTAGATGCTTTAGGAGCAGACATTATTGGAGCTAATTGTAGTTTAGGACCACAAGGTTTGCTAGATGTTTTAAAAGAATTGAACCAAGTTACTGATAAGCCATTAATAGTTCAACCTAATGCTGGATTACCTAAAATAATAGATGGGGAAACTGTTTATCAAAAGTCTCCAGAAGAAATGACTACTTATATTAAAAAGTTTGTAGCAGAAGGAGCAAATATTATTGGAGGGTGTTGTGGAACGACTGAGGATCATATTGCGGCTTTTGCCCAAGGGTTACAAGGACTGACACCAAGTAAATCAAAATTAACTAGGAATTTTAGATTAGCCAGTCGCTCTCAGTTAATGGAATTATCAGATCAAAGTGAGAGTTTAATAATTGGAGAAAGAATTAATCCTAGTGGTAAAGAACGTTTAGCTGAAGAGTTAAAGAATAACAGTTTTAAAGTGGTTCAACAGGAGATAAATTCACAAATAAAGACAGGAGCTAAGGTTTTAGATATTAATGTTGGTGGAGCCGGTATAGATGAGGTTGAGATGATGAAAAATGTAGTACAAAAAGTACAGAATACTTCTCGAGTGCCGGTCTGCATTGATACTACAGATGTTGAATCTTTAGAAGCAGGTTTAGAAGCATTTACTGGTAAGGCTTTAATTAATTCTGTAACTGGTGAAGAAGAAAGCTTGAATCGAGTTTTACCATTGGCTAAAAAGTATGGAGCAGCTTTGGTCTGCTTAACTTTAGATGAAGATGGAATCCCTGATACAGCAGAAGGAAGATTGGAGATAGCAAGAAAAATTAAGAATAAAGCTATAAGTTATGGAATTCCACCGGAGGATCTTTTAATAGATACTTTAGTTCTAACTGCTAGTACTAAACAAGCAGAAGTAGTAGAGACTTTAAATGCTATAAAGCTAGTTAAAGAAGAGTTAGGATTAAAAACAGTATTAGGAGTTAGTAATGTTTCCTATGGTTTACCGCAGAAGCCACTATTGAATCGTACTTTCTTAGCTATGGCATTAGGATATGGGTTGGATGCTTACATAGTAGATCCTTTAGACGAAGCATTACAAAAGACAATTTTAGCTGGAGATGTATTAATTAACCGAGATCAAAATGCTGCAAAGTATATTGATGCTTTAGGACAACAAAAGGTTACACAAGATAGAAAAGTTAATGATAAAGAAGAGGATAAGGATGTTGAAAAAACTGATCTGTCAGATAAGAAGCAAAATCAAAATGATAAATCATTAGAATTGGTAAAAGAAGCTGTGCTAAAAGGAGAACTGGAAGAGATAATATCTATTTTGAAGAATGCTTTAGAGGAATATTCTTCAGATGAGTTAATGAATAAAGCTTTAATTCCTGGTATTAAAGAAGTAGGTAATAAGTATGAAACTGGTGAATACTTTTTACCACAACTAATGGCATCTGCAGAAAGTATGCAGAAAGGATTTAAATATTTAAAAGATGAATTGGGAAGTGATATTAAAACATCTTCTGCTGGAAAGGTGTTATTAGCAACAGTTAAAGGAGATGTGCATGATATCGGGAAGAATATTGTTAAAGTAGTTGTGGAAAATCATGGTTATGAAGTGTTAGATTTAGGTAAAGATGTATCCAATGAACAAATAATTGAAGCAGTTAAGCAAGAAAAAGTTGATGTAGTAGGCTTAAGTGCTTTAATGACTACTACTATGGTAGAGATGGAAGAAGTAGTTAAACGTCTTAAAGCAGAAAATTTAGATGTTAAAGTAATCTTAGGTGGAGCAGTAATAACTCAAGATTATGCAGATAAGATTGGAGCAGATGCTTATGCTATTAATGCTATTAATGCAGTAAGAGAGATTAAGAGGTTAATATAAATTATAGTTAGGGCCCTATTATTAATTAGGGCTCTTTTTTATATGCATATTAATTTAGTTTCCTGGCTTTTATAATATTTTAAATCTTTTTTAGGTACAATAACTAAAGTATTAGTTCTAATAAAAGGAGTGTCTTCAATTATGAAGATCTGTGATTATAATATTTCGGGAGTTACTTGTGACTCACGAGAAGTTAAGCCAGGATATGCATTTGTAGCAATAGAAGGATTTAAGGATGACGGGAATAAATATATAGAGAATGCTATTGAACGTGGAGCAAAAGTGATTTATACAGAACAAGATATTAAAGATACTAATGTACCAGTAGTTAAAGTTGCTAATGCCCGGGAGACTTTAGCACGTTTAGCTCATGAATTTTATGATATGCCTTCAAATAAATTAAATTTAATCGGGGTAACTGGAACTAATGGTAAGACGACGACTACTCATTTAATTGAATCGTTATTTGCTAATAATGATTTTGAAACAGGATTATTAGGAACTGTTAAAACTAAAATTGGAGATAGAATTGAAGAAGCAAAATTAACCACCCCAGATGCAGTTATGATTCATAAGTATTTACGAGAAATGGTAGATAGAAATGTAAATATTGCTTCTATGGAAGTTTCTTCACATGGAATAAAATTAAACAGGATTGATGGACTTGATTTTGATATAGTAGTACATACTAATGTAACTCGAGATCATTTGGATTTACATAATGATTTTGAAGATTATTTGTTAACTAAAAAAAGATTATTTCAACAATGCTCAGAGGAGAAGTTTGCTTTAATAAATATAGATGATGAATATAGTGAAGATATTAGAAGAGAAATTCCACCTTATGTTATTACTTATGGATTTAGTCAGGAATCTGATGTGAGAGCTATCAATCTTAAGTACGATAATACAGGTAGTCATTTTACAGTTGTCGTCCAACAGGAATTAACAACTATAAGTGGGAACAAGATTCAACCGCAACGATTTAAGATTAGGTTAGGTTTATTAGGTAAGCATAATGTATATAATGGATTAGCAACTATTATTATCGGATTACTATATGATTTAGATATTGAAAATATTCAAGAAGGCTTGAGTAAGTTCAAGCCTTTTTTTAGAAGATTAGAAGTTATTTATAATAAGGAATTTACTGTAATAGATGATTGTGCTCATAACCCAGGTAATTATCAAGCTGTATTTAACACAATTAAGGATTTAGATTATAATAATTTATATATTATTAATTCAATTCGTGGTAATCGTGGTTTAACAGTTAATAAAGAGAATGCAGAGATTATTAGTAAGCATATTCCAGGATTAAATGTAACAGAATTATATATAACTAGTTGTGAAAAATTAGTCAATCAATATGATATTGTCTCTTCACAAGAACGTGATTTATTTATTAGTACATTACAAAATAATAATATTGACTTAAGATATTTTAATAGGTTAAAGCCATGTCTTTATGAAACAGTAAATAAAGTTGATAATGGTGATTTAATAGTATTATTAGGAGCTCATGCTATGGATACCGCTTCAGAGATCACATTGAATATGATTAGCCAAATAGATTAAATAGAAACTTCTTGGTTATGCTTACCGGCAAAAAACATATTAGTTACTTGATTATAAGTTCTATGAAAAGATTCTATTTCATCTTGTTTTAGATTTGCTTTTAAAAAGAGATGGTTATTACTTAAACTGTCTTTTTCATTAGTAAGAAAGACTTTGTTTTTACCATACTTTTTTTGAAATATTTTCAAAGTTTTATTTAAAGCCCTTTGATAAGAACCTATCCTTGAAAACCTATATTTGCTGATTCTTTTTTTGATCCACATAATAATCCTCCTTTTAGAAAATATTGTTATATAATATATTTAGTGATTATTGTCCAAATCTCCTCTATTATTTGTAAAATATTAGGAAATGACTGTTGACATAGAGCCAAAATCAAAAAAATAACCTTTATTTAAGCAGGATAAATATTATTTTTCTATAAATAGTATAGTAACTTCTATATTAGTCAGTTATGACTACTAAATAAAAAATAAGGAGGGAACGTTATGGGAGAATACAAAGGTAAATTAAATCGTCAATTTCCAGCTAAGATAAGTACAACAGCTTTTACTTCAATTTATATTTTACATTTACTGAAAGGAAACAAAAAAATGTATGGTCAAAGAATCTTGGACACTATTAATGACCAGATGGATGCACGATGGAAGCCGTCTAGAGGTATGGTCTATCCATTATTACGAGAGATGGAAGAAGAGGAATATGTTGAAAGCTGGTGGTCTGAACCAGATAAACGATCAATTAGATACTATAGATTAACTGAAAAAGGTGGAGACCATTTAGAAAAAATGAAAATTAAATATAAAAGTTCATTTAGAGAAGCAAGAAAGATTATTGAAACTGCTATTGATGAAATTTATCAGGGTAATATTTGATTCCTAATCCATCAACAATACCGTCTAGGTTATTTTGAGTGCATGAGTGTAAGGTTTTTAAAATATCTGTTTTGAGGTCAACCCAGATAATTTCTTCACCTAGATTGGGAGTCTGGTAATCGTAATATTGGTATATTACTCGAATAGTTTCTTTAATTAATTCACAATTTATATTAATCTGTTTAGGTCTATATCCTTTTCTTTCATAGGAAATTTTAGCTATGGCCAGTTCTTCTAATAATCTGAATTGATTTTTATATTTCTGATAAGATTGATATTCAATTGGAAAAGGAATTAGGGAAACTTTATTTTTAGTAATACATTCTATATTAGGTTTAACTGCATATTGGTAAAGTTGAATATATGAGTTTAAATCTAAGTCATCTATTTCCTTGCGAAAGTATTTCATTCCAATTGCTTTTTCTTCTTTGAGTTGTACGATAAACTCTTTAAACTCTAAATTATTTTGTTGTAAGTATTTAGAAAGAATAACTGGTTTCATTCTTCCACCCCTTTTTATATGTTAATGGATATAAAGACTTAATTTTATATTATTCAACATCTGCTATTAATGTGTAACTTAGCTAATCAAATAGATAGAATATGGTGATTAATATTCTAGAAGGTAATAATCAATTATATAGTATATATTACTAAGAATATACAGATACTATTTTTACTACTTTTTATTATTAATCACTTCCTTATCATTTATAGTATTTTTCGATTAATAATTAATTATACTAATAAATTATTAACTTGGTAAGGAGTGTTAAGTTGATGATTAAAGAAATTATTACTATGTTTTGGCGAACAGTCTTTATTTATGTTTTTACGCTATTATCTGTTAGGATGATGGGAAAAAGAGAGATAGGAGAATTGACTCCTTTTGATTTAGTAGTTTCCTTAATGATAGCAGAATTAGGTGTTATTTTAATTGAGGATCATCAAGCACCACTTATTCATGCTATTGTACCTATATTATCTTTAAGTGGATTTCAGATTTTGATATCATTTTTTTCATTAAAAAGTGAGAAGATGAGGAAAATATTGAATGGTAGTCCCAGTATTTTAATTAAAAATGGAGAAATAGTAGAAAATGAGATGAAGAATTCACGATATACTATCCATGATCTGATGGCACAGTTACGAGAAAATGGTATTTTTAATATTGCTGATGTTGAGTTTGCTATCTTAGAAACATCTGGTTCTTTGACTGTAATTCCTAAATCTCAAAAAAGAGGTGTTACACCTGAGGACTTAGGAATAGAAACAGAATATGAAGGAATACCTTCTATACTAATAAATGATGGCAAGATTAATCATACTAATTTAGAAAAAGTGGAATTAAATGAGGACTGGTTAAAGGATGAATTAAAGAAAGAAAGGATTAATCATATTAAGAATGTTTTACTGATGACTTTAGATACTAACGGTCAAATATATATTAGTACTAAGAATGCTGAAGAATTAAGCAAGAGAATTATGGATTCAATGCCTGATGCTTTCCATTAATGAGATTACTTGTTTGAGTTGATTTTTTCTTGATGGGGTATAATACAAGATAAATTCTCATTTAAAAGGAGGAGATCAGGAATGACAAAAAAGGAGATTCCACCAACTAAAGAATTAAATAAAGAGACAATTGAAGTAGTAGAGGCCTATAGTCCAGATGATATGGAAGTAGGTGAGGATATTAGTATTGAAAATATTGAGATGGCCCAAGATATTAGTCCAGATGATTTTGATATCCATGATGAAGTACCAGAGATAAAATCAAAAAGAAGAGATTAATTATTTATTAAGAATTATTGAGTAGCCCTAAACTATCTATTGGTTTTAGGGCTCTTTAATTTTATACTTAAAAAATACCTCCCAATTTTAAGAATTTTTAATATGATATAGTGGAGGTGGTATAATGAGTGAAAAGTGTAGAAAACTATTTGAAAAAGCATTTGAGAAAATTTTAGAATATGAAGGAGATTATAGTAATGATGAAGATGACCATGGAGGTAAGACTAAATATGGAATTACTGAAGAGTTAGCACGAAATGTAGGTTATACCGGAAGTATAAAGGAACTAACCTTAGAAAAAGCCAAAGATATATATTATAATAACTTTTGGATTAAGTATAACTATAATGAAATAGGAGATGACAGGGTTGCCATTGAATGTTTTGAACAAGCAGTGAATATGGGACCAGATACAGCCATTAAAAATTTACAGAAGGCTTATAATTTACTTTCTAATAATGAAATAGTAGTAGATGGAATTGTAGGTCCTCAGACTCTTAATGCAGTAAATAATAATTGTGAGCATAAAGATGCATTATTAAAATTGCTTAATATATTTCAGGCTGAAAAGTATATTGGAATAGTAAAGAATGATGAATCTCAAAAGAAGTTTATCAGAGGCTGGCTTAAGCGGGTAGAGATTTAGGATTAAAAAAGCAGAGCACTTTAAAATTAAAGTGCTCTGCACTGGCTAAATAGTTTGAAGAATCCTTCATACATAATATATCATATATATGTTAATATCATATTATAATCATGTTAAAATATATTGATATTAGTATTTAGATTATATTAATAAATTCTCTAGTCTTCTTTTCTATTTGATTTAGTAGGTCAGGAGCCACTAAATCTGGTGTAATGGATAAGTTGGATAATTCTTCTTGTAAAATTTTAAGTAAATAGTTAGTATAGTATTCTTGATGAGTAATTTCACCATTTAAAATTTTTAATAATCTACTTAATGGATTGATAAAATTAGTTAATTTTAAAATTAAAAATTTTAATTCTTTATTTATATCAGGTGGTACATTTTTTAAGATGAGTTCTTTATTCCAAAAGATTTCTAATTCTAATTGAAGTAAATCATATAATTGCCAATATTCATGAGATTTTTTTATTTTAGTTGAGGTTTGCAAATTAGTTGAATATTCATGTAAATCACTTTTGAATTTATGTAATTGATTAATTAGTTCCTTATATATATGATTTAGGTCAGGATTATATTTAGATTTTAAATTAATAGAATGGAAATTTGTTTTAAGTTTATGTTTATTTATATTTTGGGTAATAGCATTAGCTTCGTTAGAATTTGGAGAAAAATTAGGATATTGTTCTTTAGTATTAATTTCATTTTTAGCTTGTGAGTTCAGATTAAATTCATTTTTATCTTTGCATAAATCTAAAGATGATTCTTGGGTTGTCCTTTTTTTCTTTGAAGTTATAATGGATTCTAATTTAGTTAATTGTTTTGAGATCTTAGTTAGTGGTTTAGCAATAGTAGTAAAGATAGTCAAGGATTTTTGTGAGCCTGTTGGTTTGTTTTTTTGATGAAAGTTTAGACCATCTACAGTTAACTTTAATTCATGTAATTTATTCTCCACTTGTGATAAGAGGGTTATGGTATTATTATTAAAATCTATAGATGTTGAAAAGACTTTAACAATTTTATCTAAAGAATTAATAATGGAGTTTATTGGTTTGTAGATTTTTTCTATTTTATTTAATTTTGTTTGGAAATCATGAATCAATAACTCTTTTAATCTAAGTTGATGAGGGAGCTCTGTTAAAATCTCAATTAAATGGTCTATAATATTAATAAATTTATTCTTTATTTCTTCTTGATAATTATATTTTAATAGCATTCCTTTTAAGACACTTATTTGGGTTGGAAAGATATCTATTAGTTTATTTAAGTTATCTTTATAATCTGTTAAAGGTTGCAGGTGATTATTAGGAAAATATCCTTTGATAAGTAGGTCAATATTAATTTCAAATAAATCTGCTATTAAAATTATAGTTCTAATTTTAGGAGTAACTTTTTTATTTATAATTTTATTGAAGGTTGAAGGAGTAATCTGAAGATTATTTAATTGAGTGTCATTAGAATCAAACTTGTCTTTAAGATATTTAATTCTTTGATTATAATCAGCTAAACTTTTTAATTTTTTTATGGTTTCATGTGAAAATTTAGAATTTTGATAGATTACTCTTCCTTTTAATGCTAAATCTAAACTACAATCAAGATAGTGAGTTAATTCTATAAATGATGTTAATTTTAAATTAGTATTTTGACTTTCAAATCGTGAAAGGGTAGAAGCATGAACATCAATTTTATCAGCCATAGCGGTTAGAGAATAATCTTTTTCGTTTAAGGAATTTAATTTTTGCCTAATTAATTTAATCCTCTTTCCTATATTTAATTCATGATAAAAACTATTAATCTCTTCAGTTGTAAGATTAGATAAAAATTGATTCATTATTTAATCACCTTTCTTAATTGCGTTTAATCATTGCGTTGACATCAACAACATTATAACATATAAGTAAAATAATGTAAAATATATCAAGTTGAGTTTTATTTAAAGCAATATATTTTCTTATTTGCAATTATAATGTCACAAGTGCAAATTAATTATACTGATAATGAATTAATAAACAAATAATATATGGATAAAAAAATACTAATATATCACATATTACAATTATAACAAATTAAGTAAATTAAACCTTGGGAAATATAAGAAGGATATATATAGTTCCAGGAAGTATTTATGGTAATTTATTAGAAAGTTTAAATATAAAATGAGTATTATTTAATTAATTTTAATAATATGATTGAAAAAAGTTATAGCTATGCGCTATACAATTTATCTGTTAGTTATATTGTAACTGTGGACTTGTGGATAACATAGGGGATAAAAGTAGATTTTTAGCGGCTTAAAAGCAAAACTATCCTTTCTTGAACGCAAAGGAACATTGTTTTTAATATTGATTTTTTAAAAGGAATTGCATATAAGAAATCACTATATCCATAAGCGCAAAATGCATATAATAAAGACAACCCCCCTAAAATTTTAGGGGGGTTAAGTTAAATTCTAGTTAATATTAATGTTTCTAATAAACCAATGGCAAATGCAGAAAAAAGAGCACTATAGATTAAACCAGTAAAAAGATAAATAATGATTGTTGCTCCTATAAAATTAACTATTCCTCTAGTGAGTGGAGTATACTTTTCATCTAAAGGAAATTTGATTAAATATCCAACAATAGATATCATTAAAGAAACTAAAATTAAATTAAAGAAAGCTGCCTGATTAAAAGTAGTACTAATTACGCCAGTTAAAAGTAATATTACAGTTACTAATCCAAAACGGATAGTTAGAGTCCTCATTTATATCACCATCCTCAAAATTAAGATTTCCAAAATTTCATTCAAATATGTAAACTAAATTAAAGAGTTATAAATTTTATAAAATTGGATAATATAGTATTAATGCTCAATAACCAATATAAGAGGTGAGGAGAATGGCAGAAATTGAATGTCATGTAATTAATTGTGTCTATCAACAAGAAGATCAATGTGGTTTAGATAAGATTGAAGTGTACTGTGATGATAATAGTCCTTATACTACTCAGGCTGCAGGAACTAAGTGTCGTAGTTTTAGAAGAGAATAGTTGATTAGAAAAAGATGCTGACGACTAGTTAGCATCTTTTTTTATTTTTTTGACAATTTGCTAGTAATTTGATATAATCTAATTTAATGTGGGTAAGTGTTGTAATTATATTAAAACAGAAAGGAGTAGTGAGTATGAAACATATTAGGAACAAATTAACAATTTCTATGGTCTTATTAGTCATTGTCGGGTTAGTTGCTGTTGGTTGTTCTTCTGGTAATAAGGAAATGACTGAGAGTCAAAAAGAATTTTTATCTATTGCTACAGGAGGAACATCAGGTACTTATTATCCAATAGGTGGAGCTATAGCTAAAATTATTAATGAAAAAGTTACTGATGTAAGTGCGTCAGCTCAATCAACGGGAGCTTCAGTAACTAATACGCGATTAATTGGTAAAAAGCAGGTAGAGTTAGCGATTCTACAGAATGACATTGCTAGTTATGCTGTTAATGGCAAGAATAAGTTTGAAGGTAAGCCGGTTAAGAATATGTTAGGAATTGCTACCTTATATCCAGAAATCATACAAGTGGTAGTTAGGGATGAAGCAAATATCAATGATATTAAGGATTTAAAAGGAAAGAGAGTGGCAGTTGGAGCACCAGGAAGTGGAGTAGAAGCAAATGCTAAGCAGATTTTAAATACTTTTGATATTACTTATGATGACATAGATGAAGATTTTCTTTCTTTTGCTGAGGCTGCAGGGAGATTAAAGAATCGTCAGGTAGATGTTGTCTTCTTAACGGCAGGAGTACCTACGGCAGCAGTAATGGATGTTGCTGCTACTCAGAATATTGATTTATTAAACTTTACTGATAAGCAGATTAAAAAATTAAATTCTAAGTATTCTTATTTAACCAAGGTTGAAGTTCCAGCTAATACTTATAATGGTCAAGACGAGCAAGTGCAGACTATTGCTTTAAAAGCTACATTAGTAGCTCAGAAAGGCTTATCTAAAGATTTAGTTTATGATATTACTAAAGCTATTTTTGAGAATCGAGATATATTAATTGCAGCTCATAAACGAGCTGAAGATATTAAAGTCAAAAATGCAGAAAATGGAATGACAATTCCACTTCATCTAGGAGCTAAGCAATATTTTGAAGAAGTAAAATAGATAATAATGCAAAGCTTTAAAAGTGATGGGAGGAGGATTTCCGGGCATTATTAATAATGCCCGGTTATCATTTTATGAGAAATAATAATTTATTTGTGATTATTTTAATTATAATTTCAATAGTTGGTAGTCTTTTTCTCTTTAATTCAGAATGGTTAGTAATTCAAGAAGCTGAAAGCGATAAAGTGATTTGGCAACAGCCGGTTGAAGGTAATATAGAGTTTGCTATTAAGTATTTACATTCAGTAGAACGAACGCCAGTTTGGGAGTATTTTGTGGTTAAAGATAATAAATTATATTTAACTGGAACTCGATATGAATCTTATGGTGCAGGTTTACCTTTTTTGAAACAACATACTTATGTTGTAGGAGATGGTAAGTTTGAAATAAAGAATATTGATAAAAAATTAGATTCAATTCCTTTAAGAGTCAGTGATTATGCACTTCATAAATTTATAATTGATAAAGAAGAGTATAAATTATATAAGATGACAGAACCACAGAATTTAGTAATAATAAAGGTTAAAAATCAAAATCTACTAGCATTGTTAAAGAATAAATTAGTTAATTGGTTGTAAAGGAGGTAATACGATGGTTAAAGTAGATAATGAAAGACAAGATACTTCAGATTTATTAAATGAATTTGATACTACTAGTAATTTTAGAAATTATACAGATATTATGGCTGTTATTATTACTATTATTGCTGTTGGGATGTCCTTATTTCATCTTTATACTGCAGGTTTTGGAGTCTTATTAGCCTTAAAGCAGAGAGCGGTACATTTAGGATTCATTTTAGTATTAATCTTTTTGCTATATCCAGCTAAGAAAAAATGGATGGATAATAAAAAAATATTAATTATGGATTATATTTTAGCAATTTTAGGTGCAGTAGTTAGTGGTTATATTTTAGTTAATTATATGGAGCTAGTTAGAAGAGCGGGGATTTATACTAATTTGGATGAGATTATTGCTGGAATTGCTATTATATTAGTATTAGAAGCAACTCGTCGGGTAATAGGTTGGGAGTTACCTATTATTTCTTCAATTTTTTTAATTTATGCTTATTTTGGACCACAAATGCCAGGAATGTTAGCTCATAGAGGTTTTTCTCTTTCACGGATTACTACCTATATGTTCTTTACTACGGAGGGTATTTTTGGAATCCCGCTTGGTGTTTCAGCAACTTATGTTTTTTTATTTTTGTTATTAGGAGCTTTTGCTAAACGAACTGGTTTAGGAGAGCTTTTTATTGATTTAGCAATAGCTTTGACTGGTAGAACTACTGGTGGACCAGCAAAGGCTGCTGTAGTGTCTAGTGGATTGATGGGTTCTATTTCAGGAAGCTCAGTAGCAAATACAGTAACTACTGGTTCATTCACTATTCCGTTAATGCAAAATGTTGGGTACAAACCACGTTTTGCTGCGGCTGTAGAGGCATCTGCTTCCACAGGTGGTCAGATTATGCCGCCGATTATGGGTGCTGCTGCATTTATCATGTCCGAATTTATTGGTGTTCCATATATGACTATTGCTAAGGCAGCAATCCTACCATCTATTTTATATTATTTATCTGTGGGACTAATGGTTCATTTTGAAGCGAAAAAATTAGGTTTAAGTGGTATGAGTAAAGATAGAATTCCTAAAGTGATGGAGATTCTGAAAACAAGAGGACAGATGTTAATTCCTTTAGCTGCTATTTTTTACTATCTCTTTCAAGGTTATACACCGCTTAGAGCAGCTTTTGTGGGTATAGTTTTAGCTTTTATATTAAGCTTCTTACGTAAAGATACAAGAATTAGCGTGAAAGATTTAATTGAAACTTTGGAGGAAGGAGCCCGTGGTGCTTTAGGGGTGGCAGCTGCTTGTGCTTGTGTTGGTTTTATTGTTGGGGTTACAACTTTGACCGGTTTAGGTTTAAAGTTCACGTCGATTACTGTTGCTTTAGCTAATGGCAATCTCTTTTTAGCATTATTATTTACTATGGTAGCTTGTACTATTTTAGGAACAGGATTACCAACAACGGCAACTTATATAGTTTTAGCGGCTATGGCAGCTCCAGCTTTGGTCAAATTAGGCGTACCGATTTTAGCGGCACATTTATTTGTTTTATACTTTGGAGTAGTAGCTGATTTAACTCCACCGGCAGCATTAGCTGCTTATGCAGGAGCAGGAATTTCTGGTTCTAATCCTTTAAAGACCGGGATTACAGCGGTTAAGTTAGCAATTGCTGGATTTGTAGTACCTTTTGTTTTTGCTTATTCACCAGAACTTCTATTGATAGATACTAATTGGCAAGAGATTATTACTATGTCAGGTAGTGCTTTGTTAGGTGTTTTAGCTTTAGCAGGAGGGGTTTTAGGGTATTTAAAATTAGAGACTAATTTAGTAGAGAGAGGCTTACTATTGATTAGTGCTTTAGCTTTGTTAATGCCGGGATTATCTAGTGATTTGATAGGATTAATTATTTTAATTTTAGTCTGGTTTTTCCAGAATAAACGAGTAAAAGATTCAACTAAAGAGAAAATTTCACTATAGTAATTATATCAAAATTTATTCAATAAAAAGAGCTTCAATCATTTGATTGAAGCTCTTTTTATATATTAATAAGTCATATTTATTCATAGTTATTTTAATTCTCCATCAATACCTACAGTGATTATTTCAACATTTAAATCAACTTGAGCTGCTTTAATAGCTTCCTCTACGATATGAACTAAACCGCCGCAGCAAGGTACTTCCATACGAGCGATAGTAATACTATTTAAATTATTATTGGCAATAATTTGTGTAAATTTTTCTATATAAGCATTAGCATCATCTAATTTAGGACAACCAAGAGCTACTGCTTTACCTTTTAGTAAATCTTGATGATAATTTGCATAAGCAGTCGGTACACAGTCAGCTGTAACTAAAAGATCAGCATTTTCAAAATAAGGTGCATTTGGTGAAAGTAAATGAATTTGTACCGGCCATTGTTCTAATTCTGAATCAATCTTTACATTTTTATTAGTTGTATTATTTTCTGTTTTCATGACTCGCATTCTACTGCCTGGACATCCTCCAGAATGAGAATGTGGCTTAGTATCATTTTCATTATCATCATGGACTTCTTGAGCAGCTAACATTTCTTCAACTGCTTCTTCTCCTCTTAAATCTTTAACATGTTCTGCGGTTGCTTGTAGATCAAATTCTTCTGCTTCTCTTTCCTCAATTACTAATGCTCCAGTTGGACATTCTCCAATACAATCTCCAAAACCATCACAGAATGATTCGTTTACTAACTTAGCTTTTCCATCTATAATTTGTAGAGCACCTTCGTGGCATCCAGTTACACAATTTCCACAACCATTACATTTATTTTCGTTGATTCTAATAATTTTTCTTTTTGCCATAATAAATTTCTCCTTTCAATTTTTTAAATAATTTTTGATTTATTAGTACACAGACTACTTCTATTATTAAGAAAGATATCTTTAAAAGTAAAAGATGTTTAAAAATTTAGTAGTCAATATATTAATTATTTTTCTTAATTATATGATAATCCTTTTTGAGTTTTTATTCTGTTAGTTTCATCACATATTATAAATTAAATTTATCACACGAAGAATTTCAAATAACATATCTTATTGACAACTATATCTAATATTGCTATAATTAATAAAGATAAGTTTAAATATGTTAAGACTAATTTTCAAAAATAAATATAATTGGATACTAATAATTAAAAGGGGGTATATAATATGCCTTTTTATGATTTTAAATGTAATAATTGTGGAGAAAAGTTCACTACAAGGACTTCTTACAGTAATATTAAAGAAGTAGCTTGTTCAAAATGTGACTCTAATGATGTTAAACGACAGTTCTCTGCATTTAGTGTTGGAGGCAATTCAGCTAGCAGTAATTCTGGTAATGGTTGTAGTTCTGGTGGAGGCTGAGGCATTAATCTTAATTAGGAAGCTGGATGCTTCTTGTAATAAAGCTAATAACATTTGTGAGTTAGTATTATATAAGTATTCTTAGTAAGTAAACTGAAATGGAAGTTATTAGGGGGAGAGATTAAGATGGAAGACGTAAATAAAGATGAGGTAAAAAAAGCAAGAAAGTTTGTAGAAGGATATGCTAAAAAAAATGGATATAAATTGAATCCTAATGAGGAAGTACTTAATACTGTAATTGAAGGCTTGGCTAGAAATAAAGTAGAACATGGATATCAATATTGCCCTTGTAGACTGCTTACTGGTGATAAGGAAGTAGATAAAGATAAAATTTGTCCGTGCAAGTGGCATAAAGAAGAGATAGAAGAAGATGGACAGTGTCATTGTCAATTGTTCTTCAAAAATAAGTAATATTTATTCTAAATTAAAGCTAATCCCTTATTTAAGGGGTTGGCTTTTTTCTTTATTTGTTACTAATTTGTGAACAAAATTAACAAAGTATGATAAATATCATTTTGTCACAAAATCTTCAATGTTATAATTATGTATAAGTTGAAATAATTCTTTTAATTACATATTTGTCTTTAAATTGCTTAATTTTTTAGATTCACATGTTAAAAAAATAACATGTCGAAAGGAGTGGTAATTAGTATTGAGTTTTAATGGGTATTTAAAGGTTAATCTTATTAATTAAGGGGTAAGGATTAAATATAAATCTTCAGGAGGGGAATTATACATATGTCAAAGAAGAAAATACTATTTACGATGATGTTAACGGTGTTAGCAATATTTGCAGTGACAGCTTTAACTATGGCAGAGAGTCCAAGTGATACTTGTATTAGTTGTCACGATAGTTTAGGAGCAACTAATGGGGTTATTCATGATTGGGAAAATAGTAAGCATGCTGAAGTAGGTGTTTCTTGTTATGAATGTCATAAAGCCAACGAAGATGATAAAGATGCATATCAACATAATGGCTTCACAATTGCTACTATTGTTTCACCGAAAGATTGTGGCACTTGTCACTCAGAGGAAGTAAAGCAGCATAATAATAGTTTACATGCTGATGGGTATAAGTTTGCAAAAGAAAGTGCTTTATATGAACATACAGGTAAGGCTGCTAAAGTATCAGGTTGTCAAACTTGTCATGGTACTAAGGTAAAGGTATTAGAAAATGGTAAGCTTGACCCAGATACGTGGCCAAATAACGGAATTGGACGAGTTAATCCTGATGGAAGTAAAGGTTCTTGTACCGCTTGTCATACTAGTCATAAATTCTCTGTAGAGGAAGCTAGAAAGCCAGAAGCGTGTGCTCAATGTCACTTAGGACCTGACCATCCACAAAAAGAGATTTATAATGAATCTAAACACGGGGCTATTTATGCTATGGAAGGTGACGAATGGAATTGGGATGCACCGGCTGAAGAATTAGGTGTAGATGATATGAGAGCTCCTACTTGTGCAACTTGTCATATTTCTGGATTTGGTGAAACAGAAGTTACTCATAATGTAAGTGCTCGTCTATCTTGGGAATTAGAGAGACCACATACTGACAGAACTAAGAATTGGAAAGTAAAACGAGAAGAGATGCAGAAAGTATGTACTGAATGTCACTCTACTCAATGGACGAAAAATCATTATAAGAAATTAGATGAAACAGTAAAGATTTATAATGAAAAATTCTATAATCCATATAAAAAGAAGTATGAACAGGCTAAAAAAGATGGCGTATTAAAGCCAGGACCATTCAATGATGAAGTAGACTGGACATTCTTTGAAATGTGGCATCATGAGGGCCGTCGAGCTAGAATGGGAGCAGCCATGGGTGGACCAGACTATGTACATTGGCATGGGTTCTATGAAATAGTTCAAGATGTACAAAAAATAGACAGGCTATTAGATGAAGCTTACCATGAAAAAAATAATTAAAAATTAATTCTGAAATTAAAAGAACCCTATTGCTTTTTCAATAGGGTTCTTTTTTTATATGATCTTTGTGTGATTTTTTATACAGAATATATAAGTGATAAGTGGTAAAATTTATGTATAAAGAGTATAGGAGTTGATAAATATGTTTGAATTCTTAAATAAATATAAAGATTATAATCAATTGAAAGAAGAATTAGAAAGAGCAGAAATTGATAAAGCTTCTTTGCAAAAAGAATTGATAAATAAAGAAGAAAAAATAGCTCAATTAGAAGCAAAAATTGAGGAGATAAATGGTGAAAATAATTCTAAAGACGAAATTATAGAAATGATGAATCATATGCAGACGGAAGATGAATGGATTATAGGGAAAGTTGATGATATTAATAATCTATCTAATCAGGTACTGGATAAGACGATTAATAGTCAAAAAGAAATACGAGTAATGTTAACAGAACTTCAAGAATCTAATCAGCAGTTAACTAGATTTTCTGAAATTTTTAATAAATTGATAAAGAATATAAAAGGAATTAATGAATTAGCTGCGGAAATTAATGGAATTGCTGACCAAACTAATCTTTTAGCATTAAATGCTTCAATTGAAGCTGCTAGAGTAGGGGAAGCAGGTCAAGGTTTTGCTGTGGTAGCTGATGAGATTAAACAATTAGCAGTGGAGACTTCACAACTTTTAGAAGATATCACTCAAACTACTGATCAAATATATACTCTGTCCTCTGACTCTGAAGATAAGGTTGAAACTTTAGATGACAACTTAAATAGTAATTTACATATAGCTGAAGAATTAACAATGAAATTTAAAGAAACTACAGAATTAATTAATAATATATTTGAAGAGGTTGATGTCATTAATCAAGCCGGTGGTGATCACTTGGGATTAGGTAATAATATAGTTGCCGTTTTAAGAGAGGAATAAAAAGAAAAGCTAGGAGATTTAAATCTCCTAGCTTTGACTTTGACAGAGGTTACCGTTTGATCATTCTACCTAAAACAAAGGCTCCAGCAGTCATAGCAATGATTTTTGAATAAAATAACCAAGGGTCAGTGGCAATCATCTTTGCATCCAGACCTTGTTTCTTTTCAAATAGATTAAACAAGATAATATCCTCCTTTCAAAGTCAGTAATATTTTATCCAAATTATAATTTAATATACTGCTAAGAGATTGTAAAATCATTCTTGACATTAAGTTTTGATTATGTTACTATGATAAATGGTTAAAAATGATAATGTTGTGAGGAGGTATTACTGATGGTATCTTTAAGTGAAATTTTAGGTGAAGAAGCTGATGATCTTTCTAATTCAGTTTCAGAGACAACTGCTTCAGAAGAAGCTGCTGAGGTAGAGTTAGAAGCTGAAACAGTTAATAATGAAGCAAATGATAATGATGAAGAAACTGGTGACTTCATGACTGGGAAAGTTAAGTGGTTTGATACTAAGAAAGGTTATGGATTCATTGAACAAGAAGATGGAGATGATATCTTTGTTCATTATTCTGCTATTGAAGAAGATGGATTTAAAGATTTAAGTGAAGATCAAGAAGTAAGTTTTGAAGTTGTTGAAAATGATAAAGGATTACAAGCTAAAAATGTAACAAAATCATAAGTTACTTAATTTTTTAAGATATTAGACCTAGATAGTTTCTTGCTATCTAGGTCTTTTTTGATGATGGATATTATTTTTGCAGGAAAAGCAATTTAAACCCAGAATATTCATAATATATACCATAGATTCGATGTTAAAATAAAATAATATTAGGAGGATGAAGTATAGGCATGTTACATATTAATCAAGTTTTAACGATTGCAGGTTCAGATTCTAGTGGCGGAGCTGGAATTCAAGCTGATATTAAAACTATAACTATGTTGCAAAATTATGCTGCTTCAGTAATTACTGGGGTTACAGCACAGAATACAAAAGGTGTTAGTGAGGTTTCGATGTTAAGTGGAGAGTTTGTTAAACAACAATTAAATGATGTTTTAAATGATTTAGAAATAAACGCAATTAAAACTGGAATGTTAGGAACAGCAGAGGTAGTAAGTGTTATAGCTTCTGTATTAAAAGAACGTGAGATTAAAAATCTGGTTATTGATCCAGTGATGGTAGCTACTAGTGGAGATAGACTATTAGATAAAGAGGCAATTTCTATTTTAACAGGAAGACTTTTTTCTTTAGCAACAGTAGTGACTCCTAATTTAACTGAGGCTGAGGTATTAATTGATAAAGAAATTAATACTTTATTAGAGATGGAAGATGCGGCTAAAGAAATTAGTAATTTAGGTCCAACAGCGGTATTGCTTAAAGGTGGTCATAGAGAGGGTAAGGCTATTGATCTTCTTTATTATAAAGACAAAACACATAGAATATCTGCTCCCCGTATTAAGACAGAGAATACACACGGAACGGGTTGTACTTTGTCTTCGGCTATTGCTTCTAATTTAGCTGACGGAATGGAAATCTTACCAGCAATTAAGAAAGCTAAAGATTTCATTACTTCTTCATTAAAGAATGGAATAAATGTAGGTAAAGGGAGAGGGCCTGTTAATCATCTTTGGAGATTTGAGAAAATTTAACTTTAATTATGTTTTGTCACATTTTTGTAAATAAAGTTAGTTATAATTTAATTAACAATTAAAAAGCTTAATTAACAACTAAAATAGGAGGGCTTTTATGATGAAAAGATTAATTAAAATTAATAAAAAGAGTTTATCTAAGTACTTGTCAATTGCTTTAATTAGCATGTTATTAAGTGGTTTAATTTTCACTTACATAGAAACAGGTCAAGTTTTAGCTAAGACTCAACCTAAGGGGCAAAATATATTTGAACGAAATGTATTTGCTGATATAGCATCTAAGGTTGATTCAGCAGTAGTTAGAGTTAATGCTAAGATTAAATTAGATTCTAAAGAAGTTAAACAACGAAAACCTTTCTTGAATGACCCTTTCTTTAGAGAATTCTTTGGACAGGATATTCCGTATGGCAAGCGTAAACATCCAGAGGTTAGACAAGGCTTCGGAACTGGGTTTATTATTAGCAAGGATGGATATATTTTAACTAATGAACATGTAGTTCATGATGCTGATGAAATTACTGTTAAATTAAGTGATAGAAAAGAACCGATTAAAGCTGAATTAGTAGGTTCTGATTTTAGTTTAGATTTAGCTGTATTAAAAGTTGATGTTGATGAGGAATTACCTACTGTAAAATTAGGAGATTCTGATCAGATTAAGCCTGGTGATTGGGCAGTAGCAATTGGAAATCCATATGGTTTAAATCATACTGTTACTGCTGGAGTAATTAGTGCTTTAGGACGTCCATTAAAAATTTCTCAAGGTGAGAAACCAAGAGTATATAAGAATATGATACAGACTGATGCGGATATCAATCCTGGTAATAGTGGCGGACCGTTATTAAATATTAAAGGAGAAGTTATTGGGATCAATACTGCTGTAAATGCTCAAGCTCAAGGAATTGGTTTTGCTATTCCTATTAATGAAGCTAAAAAAGTTTTAAGTGATTTAAAGAAGCATGGGAAAGTTATTAGACCATGGATGGGAGTTTATATGCAGCAGATTACTAAAGAGATTGCTGATTATTTTGGGTTAGAAAGTACTAAAGGAGCTTTAATAGCCGATGTAATTCCTAATAGTCCAGCTGATAAAGCTGGCATAAACCCCGGAGACGTAATTTTAAAATTAAATAAAAAGAAGATAGAAAAGCCTAAAGATGTGGTCAAGTTAGTCAGTAAATATAAAGTTGGTAAACGAATAATTTTAAGGGTGCTAAGAGATGGTCGTAAATTATTTATACCGATGACTTTAGGTGAAAGACCAAGAGAATATTAAACAAGTTTTAATTTTGACCGAGGGATTATCCCCTCGGTTTTTTATTTTTAATCAATGTTTTATCGAGGAAGATATATTTTAGAATGTAAATTTTTTATTATTTATAGTTAAGTATAGGAATAAAAATGCCACTTCAAACTTACATATTAATAATGGGGCTGACTAGAGATATGAGGTGGTGTTAAAAGTGAATAATGAGTTAGGAATAGAGATTATTAAAAAAGAGACTGATCTCTTAATTATTGGTGGGGGAGCTGCCGGTATATTTGCTGCGGTTAAAACTAAAGAGTTAGACCCAGATTGTAAAGTAACGATTATGGAAAAGGCTAATATTGAATGGAGTGGCTGTTTAGCAGCAGGGATTAATGCTCTCAATGCTTATTTAACATCTGGTGAAACACCGGAAAGTTTTTTAGAATATGTTAAACGAGATAATAATGGACTTATTAGAGATGATTTAGTCTATACTATTGCTCAAGAGTTGAATCAAGTCACTGCTGAAGTAGAAGATTGGGGATTACCGATTAAAAAAGATCAAGAAGGTAATTACTTAGCAAGAAGTAGGCGAAGTATTAAGATTAATGGAGATGAGTTTAAACCTATTTTAGCTAATAGAGTTAAAAAAGAAGATGTTGAAATCTTAAATAGAGTAGTAGCTACTAATTATTTATTGCAGCAAGGAGAGGTATATGGGGCATTTGGATTTTCTGTTAGAGAGAATAAATTTTATGTGATTAAGGCAAAAGCAGTAATCTGTGCAACAGGAGGAGTTAGTGGGGTCTATAAGTCTAATAATACTGGAAGTGCTCGGCATAGAACTTGGTATCCGCCATTTAATGCTGGGGCAGGATATGCCATGGGAATTAGAGCTGGAGCTGAAATGACAAGTTTTGAAATGAGGTTTATCGCTTTACGAGTTAAGGATGTATTAGCTCCAACAGGAACATTAGCTTTAGGTGCGGGAGCAAAGCAGATTAATGCTTATGGTGAAGAGTATTTAAAAGAGTATAAAGAAGTAACTACACCAATTAGATTACAGGCTACATTAATTGAAAATGAAGTTGGTAAAGGACCATGTTATTTGGATGTAAGTCATTTAGATGAAGAGGGTTGTAAAGAGTTAAAGAAAGAGTTTTTGAATATGTCTCCTAGTATAGTTTTACAATGGGCTAATAAGGGGATAGAACCTAATGAAGAACCAATTGAGATTGCCGGTTCTGAACCTTATATAGTAGGAGGGCATGGGCAGGCTGGCTATTGGATTGGGACTGATAGAAGTACCACTTTAAAGGGGTTATTTGCTGCCGGAGATGTAGCAGGTGGAGCTCCTAAAAAGTATGTTACAGGAGCGTTTGTAGAAGGGAAAATAGCTGTGGAGGCGGCTTTAGATTTAATTAAAGAAAGAGAAGAGGTTCATTTTAATAAGCAAGTTATTCAAAAAGAATTACAACGAGTATATCAGCCTTTAAGTACAATTGAGAGCTTGAAACAGCAAGAATTAGAGAGTAGATTACAAAAAATAATGGACGAATATGCCGGGGGGATCAGTAGTAATTATCGGGTTAATAATCAAAAATTATTAATAGCAAAAAAGAGGTTAATAGAGATAGAGGAAGATGCTAAGAGGTTAAGTGCAGATAATCTCCATCAATTAATGGCGGTGCATGAGATTATTGATAGGATTCAAATTGCTAAAGTAGTAGTTGCTCATTTGCTATATAGAAAAGAGACTAGATGGCCAGTTTACCAGCAGAACTTAGATTATCCTAGACTGGATGATCAAGAATGGTTTAAATTTGTAAATTCAGTTTATGACCAAAAGAAAAGCAAGGTTACAATTAAAGAAAGAGAGTGTTACTGTTTAGAGAAGGCGGAGGTCAATTATGAGTGTATGTATTGATAATCAAGCTTGTAGTTTATGTAGTAAGTGTATTAATGTTTGTCCTGGGGATCTTCTGTTAGAGAAAGATGGAAAAGTATTAATTAGAGCCTCTGAAGAATGTTGGGATTGTGCTGCTTGTGTTAAAGAATGTCCTAGTCAGGCTATTGAATTATATTTACCGACTGTAATTGGAGGACGGGGAGCTACTTTACAAGCAAGACGAAATAAAGATAATAGAGTTTGGGTTTGTAAGCATTTAGATGGGACGAAGAATGAATATATAGTGCCGATTAAATAGATACTAACTAACATAATAGAAATCAATTGTAACTAAAAGGAGGAGTATTAGATGAAGAAATATAGATGTAAGGAGTGCGGATATGTATATAACCCGACTAAAGGAGATCCAGCAGCAGGGATAGATCCAGGAATATCTTTTTCAGATATCTCTTATGCCTGGGTATGTCCTGAATGTGGGGCTGATAAAGAGATGTTTAAACCAGTAATATCATAATTATAATATAAGTGCGAGTAGTATTAACAACTATTCGCACTGAATTATGAAGTAAATATGAAGATTGCATATTTGATTGTGGATATGTGAACAATGTGTTATAATATATAATAAGGACTTAACATACATAGAGGAGGTAACTTATATGAGTGGTAAAAATGATAAACAAAAGACTATGGCAATTTTTATGATAATTGTTTTTGTAGCATCGGTCTTTGTAGCTGCTGCAGGGTTTATTAGTTCTTCAAATAATTCCCAACAAACAAATTATCAATCGAATTCACAAGGAGATAGCCAAAAGATTAATAACCTTAAACAGAGGTTATCTGACAATCCCCAGGATGTACAGGCTATGATTGATTTAGGAAATGCTTATTATGACCAACGTAATTATGAGAAAGCGATTAATTATTATGAAGCTAGCTTGAGGTTTGAACCGGAGCATGCACACGTATTGGTGGACTTAGGGACTGCTTATTATTATAAACAAAATTCTAACCCACAGAAGGCTATAGAATTGTATAATAAAGCATTAGAGGTTGATCCTGATTTTAAAAATGCTTTATTCAATAAAGGAGTCGTCTACCAACGAGGAATAAGGAATTATCAAAAAGCAATTAAGGCATGGCAGGCGTTTATAGCTGAATATCCAAATGGACAAATGACTGATAAAGCTAAAGAGTTTCTTGCGGAGGCAAGGAGTTCAGCCAAAAATCCAGATCAAATAAGCTCTCCACAATCGACTAATGCTCAATCTACAATTGCTGATTATAAGGCAAGATTAGGAGAAAACCCACAAGATGTAGCAGCAATGATTAATTTAGGTCATGCTTATTTTGATCAACAAAACTTTAGTAAAGCGATTAATTATTATGAAACTAGTTTGAAATTTAAACCTAATAATGTATCAGTGCTTGTAGATTTAGGAATAGCTTATAGAAAGGTAAATAATCCCAAAAAAGCTATTGGAATATTTGATAAAGCATTAGAAATTGATCCTGATTTTAAAAATGCTTTATTTAATAAAGGAATCGTAACTCATTTTGATTTAAAAGATTATCAAAAGGCTGCTAAAGCTTGGCAGGCATTTTTAGCAAAATATCCTAATGGTAAAATGGTTGATAAAGCAAGAAAGTTTTTAAATGAGGCTAAAAATTCTATAAATTAATATTTAATTGAACCAAACCTCCGTTTAGGTTAAGCGGGGGTTTGATTTATTTTATGGAGAATGTTATTATTGAGATATAATATTTTCCATTTTTAGAGATAGAGGAGGTAATTAAGTGCAGCGGACAATTATTGTCATGGTGATTATAGCTTTAATTTTAATGATGGTTGCTTATTTTCAAGCAAGCACATTACCGCTTAAAGGCTTAGAGATTGGAGTTGAAATGACAATTAAGATTATTCCATTATTGATCTTTGCCTTTATAATTGCTGGTTACATGCAAGTATTGATTCCACAAGAGATGATTACTAAATGGCTAGGAGAGGAGTCTGGTTTTATAGGTATAATGTTAGGAAGTATTGCCGGCGGTATAATCCCTGGTGGACCGTATGTAAGTTTTCCAATAGCGGCATCCTTTTTAAAGGCAGGAGCTGAATTAGGGACAGTGGTTGCTTTTGTAGCGGGAAAAGCATTTTGGTCTTTAAGTAGATTAGTAATGGAAGTAGCTATTTTAGGTCCTAAATTAACAGCAATTAGATATGGATTGACTTTGGTTTTTCCTCCATTAGCTGGTTTGCTGGCTAATTTATTATTTTCGAGATTTAGCGATGATTTAGTTTCTAGGAAAGCTGGTGAAAATTGATGTTAGAATCTACTATTATTATGGCTATTATTTCAGTGGTTTTATTTATTATTGCTTATCTTAAAGGTGATCAATTACATATTAAAGGTTTGAAAGTAAGTAGTAATATGTTAATTAAGACTGCACCATTATTAATAGTTGCTTTTATTTTAGCAGGATTAATTCAGGTATTAATTCCTCAAGAATTAATAGTAGAATGGTTAGGAGCAGAAGCGGGTGTGAAAGGGATTTTAATTGGGTGGTTTGCAGGTTTGGTTACTCCTGGAGGTCCTTATGTGGCTTTTCCATTGGCGGTCAGTATTTTCAAAAGCGGGGCTAGTTTAATGGCGGTAATTACTTATGTAGTGGCTTGGTCAATTTGGAATATTAGTTCTCTTACTTTTGAAGTTGCTCTAATTGGTCCTAAATTTACTGTGATTCGAATTTTAAGTACGGCTTTTATTCCACCATTAATTGGGATGATTATCTACATCTTTGGGTAAAATATTAAGCTAATATAAGTTTTTTGAAAATTATGAAGGATATTTCTAATTCATAAAGAATAAATATTATGATAGTTAGATATGGAATTATTAGTATGTTTTGAAAGGAGGATTTACATAATGATTAGAGAGAAGAAAATAGCAGAATTTATGGAGGAATTTGCATCTAAGTCACCAACTCCAGGTGGAGGAAGTGCAGCTGCTTTAAGTGGAGCTTTAGGTGCTGTTTCAACTTGTATGGTAGCTTCATTAACAGTAGGAAAAGATGATTATGCTGATGTGCAAGAAGAAATGGAAGAATTAATTGATGCTACTACTCAATTAAAAGAAGATTATCTTGATTTAGTTAATGAAGATATGGAAGTATTCGGTGAGTATATGGATGCTTTACAGATGCCTAAGGAGACTGATGAGGAAAAAGAATTAAGAGACAAGACTATGAAAAAAGCTTCTATAGAGGCAACAGAAGTTCCTTTTACTATGGCTAAGAAGAGTGTAGATATTTTAAAGCAGGCTGTAATTGCTGCTAAGAAAGGTAATTCTCATGCCGTAAGTGATGCTGGCGTAGGAGCTATTGAAGCTTGGGCAGCTTTAGAAGCAGCTGAACTAAATGTAAATATTAATTTAGCTTTTATGAGTGATGAAGAATATGTAGCGGAAAAGAGAAAAGCTATGGAAGAATTAAAAGCTGAGGCTAAAGAATTAAAAGAAGAAGTTTTAAAGATTACTAATGAAAAGATAGGTTAAAGTTAAGTAGAAAAGCAACCAGGGAATAATTCTCTGGTTGCTTTCTTTATTTATACAGCAAAGCTGTGACTTCCAATATTTTTAACTACTCTTCTAGTCCAAATCCAGTTAGAAGAAGAGTGGATTTTTGCTGGATTATAGAAGAATAAAGAGTTGCCAGTAGGATCCCAACCATTTAAAGCAGCTTTAGCAGCTTTAATAGTTTCTTGATTTGGTCTTAAATTAGCTTGACCATTCATTATTGATTCAAAAGCTAAGTTTTCATAAATTACTCCGGAAACAGTATTAGGAAACTTTGGGTTTTCAACTCGATTTAAAATTACTGCTGCTACTCCAACTTGTCCTTCAAAAGTTTCTCCACGAGCTTCTCCATGAACTAGACGAGCTAATAAATCTAAATCTCTAGAAGAAAAATGATTTGTAGTATATTTTGTTTTTTGCGGAATGTTTAATGTTTGACCTGCATGAATAAGTTCTGACCAATGATTATTTGTAGATTTAATTTGATTAACAGTAGTACCATACTTTCTAGCAATTGTCCAAAGACTTTCACCTGGTTTAACAGTATGCATAGTTGCAGCAGAAGCTACTAATACATTAGTAAATAATATAAGAGCTACTACAGTAACTATAAATGTGATCTTAAATCTCTTCATTTATAAATTCCTCCTTTTTCTAATTTTACTCTAGTATTATATCAATTTGTTTAAAGGTTATCATTAGAAGATATAACCATGCTTTCGAAGGGAGAATTAGGGAAATTTTTCACTATACAGGAAACAGGTGTCTGAGTGTAGAATAGTTATAGATAAGACGAATAAAGATTCAGAAAATTTATTACTTTATTAAGGAGGGGTAATAATGATAGATACAGAAATGTTAAGGATAATGGTGTCAGTATGGCAGTTAGCTTTTGTGATATTGCTGAGCATAGTTGTTGAGGTTTATAGTGATGAATTAGAGGATGTTTTAGATACTATAGGAATAAATTTAAAGAAAGAACAACCTCAAGATGATGCTGCTATGTATTTATCTCAAAGTGAAGAACTTGAAGAGAAGAGTTTATTAAAGAATAAAGCACAAGATTTATTATAATTAGAATTATTTTCTGAAAATTTATAATATATATAATATTAGAATTTGAATATGTGCAGGATAAAGCATAGAGATTAATAATTAAAATTTTATATTTAGAAAGTTTGTTAACATACCTTTAATATAGGTATGTTTTTGTGATTTATATGTGAATTATTTACCATGAAAAAAATTGCTAGTTAGATAAAAGGTAGATGAAAAATAAGTAACTGGTATTTTACATAGAATAATAATACTTCATCAATGTTAAAATTTACTTTATTACAGAATATAGAGAAGGGAATGAGAAAATGATGCCGTATTCAAATAAAAAAATTATATTAATTCTAATGGTTATAATATTATCTTTAGCAGTAGTAGGCTGTAGTAGTAGAGGTACAAAAAGTAAAATTTACACGAAACGGCAGTTTGAGAAGATACAGACCAGTATGACATATGATGAAGTAACTAATCTTTTAGGCAATGATGGAAATGTAGTTTCTAGGTCTAGTGCAAGTCTGTATAATACTGCAGCGTATCTATGGCAAAATCAAGATGGCTCGAATATGACAATAACTTTTCAAAATGGAGAAGTTATTTCTAAGAGACAGAATGGTTTAAGGTAATAATTTTACTAAGCACTCTTAGTTGAGTGCTTTTAATTTATATTATAGAAGGTGAATTAGTTAACTATATAGAAATAAAATAAAAAGAAGATTTAATTGGGATATAGGAATATAATCAGATGTTTTGAATAAATTTAGCGAAAATTAAATATAATTAAGCTATACATAGAGAAGGAGGAAAGTGATATACCCTCTTGTTAGTTACCTCTGTTATTCTTTCCTCCCTTTTATATCCATATAATTTCCTTGGAACTTTTAAAGGAGACTAGAGCAGAATTCTGTTCTAGTTTTTTATTTTATGGATAAATAAATTATTTGTGTTTTAAAATATGATAATTACTTTGTAAGAATAAAATAATTACACTTAAATGGTTGACATCTCAACTAATCGTGATATAATAAATAACTAACAAATTTAAAGTATATGAACTGTAAAAGATTTAATTTGGAGGAGGTATTTATGAAAAAGTTAGATAGTATAGCTAAATATATATCTATTGCTTATAGAGCACAAGCTTCTTTGTTAAATGATAAGTTAGCTGATTATGATATTGGGAGAGGTCAATACCCTTTTCTAATTGCCCTGTATCATCAAGATGAAATATGTCAACAGGATTTATGTAAGATTTATGATATAGATAAGGCTGCTGCTGGTAGAGCAGTAAAGAAATTAGAGGATAAAGGGTTTATTAAACGTAAAAGAGATTCTGAAGATAAACGATGTTATCTTCTTTATTTAACAGAAAAAAGTAAGAAGTTTAAACCAGTATTTATGGATATTTTATATTCAATTGAAGAAGAGATAAAAAAAGGATTATCTCAAGATGAAGTTGAAATTTTTATGAAATTAATTAAAAAGATATGTTATAATTTAGGTTTTGAAGATGAGTTTATTGAGGGGGAATAAATATGGCACTAAATAAAAAAGCTGATAGGCTAGGAACAGAACCGATTATTCCATTATTAATTAAGCTATCAGCACCAGCTGTTATTGGGATGCTTATTCAATCGTTATATAATATAATAGATAGTATTTATATTGGTCACCTTAGCAAAGAGGCATTATCTGCTATCTCATTGGCTTTTCCAATTCAGCTACTTTTAATTGCAATTTCAGTTGGTACTGGAGTAGGAACTACTTCATTAATTTCTAGACTATTAGGTAGACAAGAACATAATAGAGCTAATAGTGTTGCTGAGCATGTTACATTTCTTTCTGTTATTTACGGGATAGTAGTAGCAATTATTGGTTATTTTTTCACAGAAGATTTGATTAGAATATTTACTCATGACCAAGTTTTGATTGATCTTACTACTCAATATACTAGGATTATCTTAATGGGAGCTTTAGCTTTATTTGTTCCGATAATAGGTAATAATATTTTACGGGGCGAAGGGAATACTTTTGTTCCAATGGTGACGATGTTAATTGGAGCGATTTTAAATATAATCTTAGATCCACTTTTGATTTTTGGAATTGGTTTTTTTCCTGAACTAGGTATTGAAGGTGCTGCATATGCTACGATATTTGCGAGGTTAACTAGTGGGATTTTTGTTTGGATAATTCTATTTAGTGATAAGAATCAGATTACATTAAAATTAAAACAGATTACATTTGATCCACAAATTATAATTGATGTATATAAAGTAGGATTACCGGCAATGGCTTTACAGATATCAGCAAGTACAATGATTGCTGGAGTTAATAAAATTGTTGGTAGTTATAGTGAAACAGCTATTGCAGTCTTTGGAATCTATTTTAGATTACAATCTTTTGTTTTTCTTCCTATTGTCGGGTTGACTCAAGGTTATATGCCGATAATCGGTTATAATTATGGAAATAACAATTCAGAAAGAATGAAGAAAACAATTAAGTCTGGAGCAATAATTAGCTGCATATTTACGACAGTTGGATTTATTATTTTTCAATTCTTCACTAAGGAATTAATCTTATTATTTAATAAAGATCCTCAATTATTAGAAGTAGGGACTACGGCTTTAAAGAGAATTACTCTTGCTTTCCCAATAATGGGACCAGCAATTATATTTTCAACTACTTTTCAAGCGATCGGAAAAGGCATACCTAGTTTGATTCATTCTACTTTTAGACAGATATTATTACTTTTTCCGACTATGTATTTATTAAGTTATCTTTATGGTTTAGATGCTTTATGGTTTGCAATTCCTATTGCAGAGTTAATAGCGGCTGTTATAGTCACAATTTGGTTAGTAATAGTATTACATGAAGTCTTTAAAAAGATGAATGAACCAACTGTAACTGACAAAGTAGGTAAAGTAGATAAGGCAAAAGCTAAATAATAAGGAAGCCTCTGAGTGAATCTCAGGGGTTATTTTATTTTAATTTTTAATTTATAATATATTATTGAGTTTAGAGATTTAATTTGAAGGTTATATTATTCAATAAAACAGAATATAATTGAATATTATTATAATAAATAAGTTTAGAGATAGATGCTAAGTTTCTGAATAAAGGGTGAGATAGATGCTAATGAGAAAATTATTATTAGTTTTGATTATTTTACTTTTATTATCTGTAAATATAAGTTCAACTGAGATTAGTCATAATTGTAGCTGTTATCAATCTCGTAAAATATCGTTACAATATCCGCCGTTAAAAGGAGATGATATCTGGGAACTACAAAGAGAACTTAAAATATTAAATTATTATAAAGGGAAAATTAACTCTTTATATGATTGGAATACATATATAGCTGTTAAGAGATTTCAATATGCTAATGGTTTAAAAGGAGATGGGATGGTTACAGATAAGTTGTGGTCAGATTTAGGTAAGGCAATATATGGAGAAAATATTATAACAGCAAATAAAAATGATTCGCCACCAGAAGGGGTGTCAATTTTAGTTGATACTTATAAGATGAAATTAATTGTTTATTCTGATGGTAGTAAATATGCAGAATTTCCAATAGCTATTGGTAAGCCTTCTTCTAAGTCTCCTATTGGTGAGTTTAAGATAATTCAAAAAGTAGATATGTGGAATAAAAGTGTTTTTGGCTATAAGTGGATGAAGTTAAGTACTCCCTGGGGAAATTATGGAGTCCATGGTACTAATAAACCAGGTTCGATAGGATATGCTTCTAGTAATGGGTGTATTAGAATGTTTAATAAGGATGTAGAGAAACTTTATTCATGGGTTAAAATCGGTACGAAAGTTAAAATTATTGGTTATAGAAAGCCAGTTAAAATTACTCATGCTTTTAGATCAGGGAATAAAGGGAAGGATGTTTTGTTATTTCAAGAAAAGTTAAGGGAACATGGTTTTGATCCAGGTTGTACTGATGGCATATTTAGTACAGATACTAAAAAAGCTTTAAAGGAATTTAAGTATATTTATGGGTTGAAAGATGATGTAATTGCAGATGAAAATATTTTTTATATTTTAAATATTAGATAAGAAGCTATAATAATGTGATTTATTTATATAGGACTCAGAGCATGGTTATGTTCTGGTTTTTTAATTTGCTATTAGCTTTTAATAAGGTTATACAGTAGCCTGTTATAATTCAGAAAAGGAATTAATAATTTTATGTCGTAATAATTTAGAAAGATGAGCTAATTAAGGAGGATTGATTTTGGACAAATTTACTTTATCTCGAGAAGATTCAGTTTTAATGGTAATTGATATCCAGGAAAAGTTAGTACCTGCAATGGAATATGGCGAAAAAGTTATTCAAAATACAAATAAGTTAATTTCTATTGCTGAAAGAATAGGTGTTCCAATCATCGCTACAGAACAATATCCTAGAGGTCTTGGACGAACAGTATCGGAAGTGAGCAACTTTTTTGAGGAAGCTTCAATTCATGAGAAGATAACCTTTTCAGGATATAATGATAATATAGCTTCTAACTTAAACCAACTAGAAAGAAAAAAGATTATTATTACTGGAATGGAAACTCATGTCTGTGTTTTTCAAACGGTAAGAGATTTGCTTGATAATGGTTATCAAGTTTTTGTAGTAAGAGATGCAGTATGTTCTCGAACCAAGAATAATTATTTAAATGGTCTATCTCTAATGACATCTATGGGAGCAGTAATTACAAATACAGAAACAGTATTCTTTGATTTAATGAAAGAAGCAGGAACAGCTGAATTTAGGGAATTATTGAAGTTGATAAAATAGATTAAGGATAAAATTAAATATTTAATTTATATAGTTAATATACCTTGCCAAGAGGTATGATAATATTGACTTACTTAATATATTTTCTTATAATGATAAAGGTCTAAGGGAGGTAAATAGTATGGAATGGAAGATAAATCATTTTAGTGAACTAGATACAGCTGAATTATATGAAATTCTTAAGCAACGAATAAATGTCTTTGTAGTTGAACAGGATTGTCCATATCCTGAATGTGATGATAAAGATTTTGATTCGTATCATCTTTATGCTGCTAAGGGTGACAAAGTAGTTGCTTACTTAAGAATTATCTTACCAGGAGTCTCTTATGAAGAAGCATCAATTGGGAGAGTGTTAGTACATAGGGAATATAGAGGAAATGGCTTAGGAAGAGAATTAATGGAAAGAGCAATAGAATATATTGAAGAAGAATTACAAGAAGATAGTATAAGGCTTTCTGCTCAAGAATACTTATTGGACTTCTATAAAAGTTTAGGTTTTAAAACAGTGTCAGACACATATCTAGAGGATGGAATTCCTCATGTGGAAATGCTGTATAAAAGCAAATAAACTTCAGTTTTGATTGAGTTGGTCTAAATTTATTTAATATAAGGATGGGTTTTTTTGAATAATTTTGGGATAATTTTATTATTTAATATTATTTTGGTATAATAAAAATACAAGGCTTTAAGGATTTAATCTTTATTTAGATAATGGAGGCAATAAAAATGTTTAAAGGAAAGTTCTTTAAAACAGCATATGCCGTTATTTTAATCTTAGTAATAATACTTTTATTAGGGCAGATTCCTTATGTGATGAAACCTTTATCTACAGTATTATCAATTATTATATTTCCTTTATTACTAGGCGGATTTTTATATTATTTATTGCGACCTCTAGTCCGATTCTTTGTGAACAAGGTCAATAATAAAACCATTGCTATTATCATTACTTTTTTAATAGTGATAGCTTTCTGGGCTTTTGTTATTTACTTTGGAGGAAGTATAATTTATAGTGAGGTAAAAGAATTATTTAATTATTTTTCTTTTAATTATGAAACCACTAAACAAAGCATTAGTCAAATAATTAATTTTAGTAATGAGCACTTTCGATTTCTAAAAGATTTAAATTTACAAAAACGACTACTTAATTTTGTAAAAGGACTCTTAAGTGAAATGAGTAATTATAATTTTATGGGTACGTTTTCATCTTTAAGTAATTTAGCAACAATTATAGTCTTAATTCCCTTTGTTGTATTTTATTTTCTCAAAGATGATGATAAGATACATGATTTTCTTTTATCTGCTTTACCAAGTAAGAATCAACATAAATTAGAAAGGACTTTACAAGAAATTGATCAAATCTTATCTGCTTATATTAGTTCTCAATTAATCGTAGCACTTATTTTAGGAGTTTTAATGTTTATAGGTTATTTAATTATCGGTTTACCTAATGTATTAGGTTTAGCTTTAATAGCAATGGTGACTTCTTTTATTCCAATTTTAGGTCCTAGCTTAGGTATACTGCCGGCTTTGTTAATAGCTTTGACAACCAGTCTTTTAATGGTAATTAAGGTATTAGTAGTTTTATCTATAACTCAATATTTAGAAGGAAATTTAATAAGACCTTTAGTTCAAGGCGAAAAGCTTAATATTCATCCATTAGTTGTATTATTTTTAATTATAATTTCTATTTTGTTATTTGGAATATTAGGAGCTTTATTTGCGGTGCCGATTTATGCAGTAATTCGAATAGTAATTAAAAATAGAGCTCAATTTACAGAAGAAGTATAAAAATAAAATTAATATTTAAAGAAGCCAGGGCATATTATTGATGCCCTGGTTTTTTATAGTCTTATCAAAAGAAAATAAATAGAAGAGTTAATTTAAATGATTTAATGTGACTTTTTTAAATATTTACCATATGATTATTCACTATGATATGTTATTAAGCTTCATACATATTAATAACCAGATTTAGCTTTTGGTTTTAAAGATCAATATTAATATTTATAGACAGATGAAAATTAGAATCTTCATCTTTTTTATTCCTTAAATTTTTATAAAAGATCCTAGGATTAATTGGTCGTCCTATTCCTTCTTGTTTAATATTTTTTCCGGTCATACGATTTATATAATGATACTCGTACTTATAAGAAGGATACTTGACCTCTAGTTTCTCTTTAATTCCTGAACGTCTATTTTCATATTTATATTCATATTTATCAAGTTTAATTTCAATCTTTTCTTTAATTTTTGCACGTTTGTTTTCGTATTTGTATTCATACTTATTATAATCTACATTCAATTTTTCTTTAATAAAGCCTCTATGTCTACTTTTATGTCCTGTTTTACCAAGTGGAAGATAAAGTCTTGATCTTGTTTGCATTGGATGACGGAAAGTTAAAATTTCCTCTTCAAACATAATAGGTGGCAATCCAAAATGCCAAGTGACTCGTCCCCAATTATTTTTATTACTAATGATAAAATTAACTTCTTTATCAGTTACAGGACGATTAGACATAGAATGAAGATAAAGAATAAAACTTAACTCTTCTGGTTTTAAATCAAACTTTTTAAAATATCTGATTTTTTGATCTTCAATATTAAAAACATTCTTCACAAAGTCTGTACTATTTGAATTATCATGATAATCTTTTTTAGCATGTTTTTTAGATTTTTTCTTACCATGTTTGAATTTTCCTTGTTTAAACTTTCCTTTTTTAGGCTTAGCTATTACTATGGAAGACATTAAAGTCATTATAAGCAAAATAATTAAAAGTAATGATACTTTTCTTTTCATACTTACACCTCATTTTAATATACGTGGTTTTAAGCTAAAAACAATAATTTTAATCTATAAATATGTAATTTAAATTTAATATCATATAGTAAATAAATAGTCACAATCTAATTTTATCAAATATAAGTTTAAAAATCCATGGAATATTATTCTAACAAATTTATTGGAGGATATGTATTATTAACAAAAAAAGAAGCCCCATTAAAATGGAGCTTAAAAGGAATGCCCGCAGGGGCGGGCATTAGAAATGAGGTAGGTGTGAATATAACCTCAATAATATTATATTATACCCTGGTATGGTAATGCAAGGATTAATTGTAATTTTTATCATAGAATTTATAGTCAAACTAAATTTGAATATTATCAAAATTTAGAAAATTAATAATTAATTCGTCATAATTTGGTGATTTTTAAAAGGAGTATCTATCCTTTTGTATAATTATATAAACATAGTTAAAAATTACTGTAAATTATTAACTAATGGTTAAGAGTGGATCTTTAAATTATTTACAATAAAAAAAAGGGGGTAAATTAAAAGTTTAATTAACTAATGATTCAAAATAATATGAAAACAGATATAGGAGGGTATTTATTTTGTTTAAAAGTATTAGAGCTAAAATGATGATTATTATTGGAGTTGTTATTCTAGTATTAATAGTAGGAAGTTCATTGATTGCTTATAATCAAGCAAGAGGTATTCTATCACAATCTCTCTTTAAAGCTGCTGAAGAAAGTGCTCAACAAAATGCTAAAGTAATTAGCACTTGGATCAAAGCTAAGAAAAATGATATGAAACTATTGTCTCAGTTAAATTCAATTAAAAGTATGGATTGGGATAAACAATATTTGACTTTAAAAAAATTACTTAAAGAAGCACCAGCTTCAGAATCATTGTTTGTAGTTGATTTGAATGGTAAGATGCATGATACTAATAATTATAGTACTAATGTTTCAAATCAAAGTTATTTTCAACGAGTAATGCAGGAGAAAAAAATAGTAGTTTCTAAAATATTAAGTAGTTTTGAAACCGGTAGACCTATTACTATTATTGCTACTCCAATACATAAAGATGGTCAAATGGTAGGAATATTAGGGAATGTCCTTAAGCTTGATAAATTACAGCAGATTACAGAAGATATGAAAATAAATGGGATAGGTTATGGATGGATTATTGATAGTAATAAACAGACTATTGCTCATCCTAATGATAAATATTTAGGTAATAAAAAGATATTAGAAACAGGAGATAAACAATTAAAGAATATTACTTCTCAAATGGCAGAAGGTAAGGCAGGTTCAGGTGTTTTTATGCAGGAGGGAGTTGGAAAAGGTTTAGCATTTGCTCCTATTGAAGAAACTAATTGGTCTATAGCTTTAGTTGCAGTTAATGATAAAGTGCTTGCTCCAGTTAATGCTATAAAGAAGAGTAGCTTATGGATTAGTTTAGTTGCAATTATTTTAGGATTGATTGTAGCATATTTAATTTCTTCGAAAATTGCTAAACCAATTCAAGCAGCTTCTAATTTTGCTGAGGAGATTGCTAACGGTAATTTACAAGTGCAGTCATTAGATATTACTTCTAATGATGAGGTAGGAGAGTTAATATCATCTTTGAATAGAATGCGTAATAATCTTAAAGATATGATAACTGACTTATTAAATACTACTGAAAACTTATCAGCATATAGTGAAGAATTATCTGCATCTGCTCAAGAAGGAAATGCTGTCATTGAAACGAGTAATGAAAGTATCAAAGAGATGACAGCTAGCATTCAGCAAATTTCAGCCAGTAGCCAGCAAGTAACTGGTGTTGCACAGAAAGCTAATTCCAAAACTAAAGCTGGTAGTGAAAAGGTTGCTAATGCAGAAATGGGTATGAAACAGATTAATCAAAAGATAGGGACTACTGTAAATACTATTAGTAGTTTAGATGATAAATCTCAGGAGATAGGACAGATTATAGAGTTAATAAATGATATAGCAGAACAGACTAATCTTTTAGCTCTAAATGCAGCCATTGAAGCTGCTAGGGCAGGAGAACATGGACAAGGTTTTGCTGTAGTAGCAGAGGAAATTAGAGAATTGGCAGAAGAAACTGCTAAAGCTACTGATGAGATTGCTAATTTAGTTAAAGAAACTCAGAATAAATCAGATAGTAGTTTAAAGGCAATTAACCAAGTGGAAGATGAAGCTAAAAAAGGTGAGGAAATTGCAATAGAAACAGGTGAAATATTTACAGAAATCAAGAGTTCAATTGAAGAGACAACTGCCTACATCCAACAGACTGCAGCATCTACTCAAGATTTAGCTGAGAATAGTGATGAGGTTATGAATGCTACACAGGATATAAATAACATGTCTGAGGAAGTAACTAAATCTTCACAAGAATTGGCTAGTATGGCACAAGAATTAAAGGATTTAGTTGAAAGATTTGATGTTTAAGTTTTAAATAAGTAATTAAAAATTCAAATTAACATTATTAATACCTAAGACTAGATTGCACCTAAAGTCTTAGGTATTTTATATTACAATTTTGGTTAGGCAATGAACTTAAATTCAACCTGGGAATTTTTTAGTTTCGCTAATATTAGTATATAGCATATAATTAATTTTTTGTTTTTTGGCCTTATACATAGCCTGGTCTGCTTTTTTGATAAGAGTTTGTGGTTCGATACCATCTTCAGGATAAACACTTATTCCTATACTTGTTTTTATAGAGAATTCATTTTTATTTATTATTATCGGTTTTTTAAGAATGTTAACAAGTTTTGTGGCTGTTTGGGCCGCATCATCATAAGAAATAACTTTAGGGATTAATACAGTAAATTCATCTCCTCCTAATCTAGCTACAATATCATTCTTTCGTAAATTATTTTTTAATCTGTTAGCAATTTCTTTAAGTAGTTTATCACCTATATCATGGCCAAATGTATCATTAACATTTTTAAAATTATCTAGATCTAGAAATAGAATAGCTAATTTATTTTCATTCTTATCAGAATTTTTGATTAGTTTTTTAAACTCTTCTTCAAATCTCTTTCTATTAGTTAAACTTGTAAGATGATCATAATAAGCCATATGTTCAGATTTTTTTAAAAGATAAATTATTATACCGATGAATGTTAGAAATACACAAGTTATAATTAAGATATTACCTAAAAATAAATTACGTTGTTCTTTAAGTTCTGTCAACATTATATTATTATCGTATGTAACTTCAATAACATATGAACTCCACCAATTTAATTCACCATTTTTTTTATAAGTTAGATAAGGAATATATTTATAAGTATGTTTGATTTTTGCTGATGAACTTATAATAGTCTTAATTTCATTAGATGAAATGACTTCTTTAATAACTTTTTTTGTATCTTCAGAAATATTAGTATTAAGAACTGGTTTTTTTACTTTATTTACTTTTCCAAGTGTACTTCCATCTTGATTAAATTTATAAAATGCAATTTTTTTAACAGATTTATATTGTTTTGTTAATTTATCTGCAAAAGCAATAACATTTAAATTTTTAAAAGAAGGAAATTTATTCTTGATATTAACTCCTAGTTCTAAAAGATATTTATAGTCAGGAGTAGGTATATAGCTATACTTTTTTATATTACCAGTATTTATTGAGATATCTATACGATCAGAAGTAAATGAATCACTTTTTAAACGTTGTTTTAATAGTTTAGAAAAAGCAGGAAATCTCTGAAAATTAAGTCCTAAGTCTGGTTTAAAAGTTGTTTTAGCTACTTTTAAATTACTATTAATAATATAAATTTCATAATCATCAAATTTGTCTTTTAGTTTTTTAAGGTCCCAATTTAAAACATTTGGATTTTGACGGTATTTATCTATCATTATCATAGAGTACTTTTTCATCTTTTCATTTAAATGTTTTTCAGCAATTCTATAAGAGTTATCTGCATGATTAATAGCATTCAAAATGCTTTTTTCTATTAAATTTTGTTGAGTAGTATATTTATCTTTAATTATCTGTTTAGTATTTTGATAACTATAAAATGAACTATATAATATAGTTACAAATACTATGGCTATGATGGTATATTTATATCTTTGCAAAAAGTTTTTCATTTTCAACTGCCTTTCTTCAATAGAATTATAAATTATAGTGATACCATTCTATATGTTCGATAAAAAGTAGTTGTGTCCTGCAATAATTACCATTATATTAGTAATTATTAACATAAAACCTATTATTTTTATAAATACTAAAAACTATTTATATTCAAAAATAAATTAGGTTAAGATAAACAGGAATTAATAATCATTTATTGAATTAGCTTAATAATAAGTCAATTAAATATACTAAAGAAACGAGGGGTAAGATTGAGATTATCTTTAGATTTCTATCAAAAAGATGCAATAACTCTAGCTAGAGACTTACTAGGAAAGTATTTAGTAAGAAATATAGATGGAGAAGAAGTAATTGCTAAAATGGTAGAAACCGAAGCTTATGTAGGTCCAGAAGATAAAGCATGTCATGCTTATCAAAATAAGAGAACTAAAAGAACTGAAGCTATGTTTAAAAGAGGGGGGTATACATATGTTTATCTGATTTATGGAATGTATAATTGTTTTAACGTAGTTGCAGACCCAAAAGAAAAGCCTGAAGCAGTATTGATTAGGGCAGTAGAACCTATTAAAGGTTTAGAGATTGTTAAACAGAATAGATCTATTAAAAGTAAAAGAAAACAGGATTTGACTAATGGTCCAGGAAAGCTTTGCCAGGCTTTAGATATTGATAAAAGTTTAAATGATTATGATTTGACTAATGGCAATAATCTTTATATTAAAGATAGTAAAAGAAGGAATAAAGGAAATTATGATATAATTTCTGATAGGAGAATAAATATAGATTATGCTGAGGAATATCGAGATAAGCCTTGGCGTTTTTATATTAAAGGAAATAATTTTGTCTCTAAAAGATAAAATGTAACATATTTAAATTAACTATATAATTTGATTAGTACTTAGCATTTAAGAAGTAACTTTCATTATTCAGTAGTAGTAGCAGAAAAAAGTTTAAAAAATATTATAAATAATTAATATAAGTTTAAAGTTTTATCTAATTTGAAGATGTGAGTATGGAAATAAGTAAATAAATTATTCATATAGGAAAAATTACTGATAGCTAACTCTTCTTTTCTAAGAAGAAGTGAGCTATCTTTTATTATATTATAAAGTATATTTATGGAACAAAATGCTAAATAAGATATAATTTTATAATAAAATGAAGGTGATTTAGTATAAATATATAATTATGTTAAATAAAGGTTAAATATAAATTAATTATTACAGGAGGACAGATAAAATTTTATAATAGATATTTAGAATATATCTATTGTGAGGAATAGAACAATTCAGAAGATGTTAGCTTAGATGAGGAGGTGAAATATAGGGTTAGTTTTTATTAAAGAGACATATTTTAAAAGTGAAAGGAATTTGATAATTATGAAATTAAGTAATCTTTTTAATAACTTAAACAAGAGAAAATTTATAATTCTTTTGATTATACCAATATTATCTTTTGGGATTACTCTGTTTGGAATTGCTAACTTACATAAATTATCTAAGTTACAATCTTTAGAACGAGATCATGTTAAGTTACTTTGGAAGAATAGACTTTATTTAAATAAATATGAAGAAATTGGTGATGAAAAGTTTTTAAAACAATTTTTTGAAGGGCAAAAAGAAATGCAGAGAAAGCCTGAGAAATTTTTAGAAATGATTAGTTGGCTTGACCGTTTATTATTACCGGAAGATATGAGAGTAGGTACTGAACTTTGTATAAAAGATATTAAAGATCAAAAGAATTTAGTAAAAGTTGTGAAAAAATATCAAGCTGGTGAGTTGACTAAAGAAGAATATCTTAAGCTTAAAACAAAAGCTTTTAATGAGAGTGAAAAGAATGGACGAGTATTTTATCAAAGATTTAAAAAGGTACAGCAGAAAGTAAAAATAATAGTACTTTCTTTAATTATAATAGTCAATGGAGCATTAATATTATTGATGTATAAAATAATTACCCCTATGCGTAAAAGTTTAAATATGTTAAAGGATATGGCTAATCAAATTGCAGAAGGTAAATTAAAAAGGTTAGATGGTGAATTTGGTGAAGATGAAATAGGTAGTTTAGTAACTTCTTTTAATAATATGGTAGATAAGCTGCGTAATATGATAACTAATATATTTAATAACGTAGAAGATTTATCAGCTTATAGTGAAGAACTTTCTGCATCAGCAGAGGAAGGAAATGCATCCATTGAAACTACTAATCATTATATAGAAGAAATGACAGCTAATATACAACAGATTTCAGCTAGTAATCAAGAAGTAACAAGTCTTACTCAAGAAACTAACTCCCAAACACGTGTGGGAGGCGACAAAATTGATACTACAATAGCAAGTATGGAAAATATTAATCAAGTAGTGGAAGAAACAGTAGATAAAATTAAGGAGTTAAATACTAATTCACAAGAGATTAATAAGATAGTAGAATTAATTACTGATATAGCAGATCAAACAAACCTTCTAGCTTTAAATGCAGCAATTGAAGCTGCTAGGGCTGGAGAACATGGACGAGGTTTTGCTGTAGTTGCTGAAGAGATTAGGGAACTGGCAGAAGAAACCTCTAAAGCAACTAATGAAATTAGTAAATTAATTGGAGACACACAGAATAAGTCGGCAGCTAGTTTAGGTGCAATCCAAGAAGTAGAAAAGACTGCTCAAGAAGGGAAGCAGGTTGTAGAAGAAACAGGAGAAGTATTCTATAAAATTAAGAATGCTATTGATGATACTTCTACCTATATGCAACAGACAGCTGTTTCAGTTGAAAATTTATCCAAAAGAAGTGATGAAGTATTGGATGTTTCTCAAAATATTAGTAATATGTCTGAAGAAGTAACTAAGTCTTCTGAAGAATTAGCTCAGATGGCTCAAAAATTACAAAATTTAGTTTCAGAATTTGAAATTTAAAAAAACCCCTTTCTATAATATTATAGAAAGGGGTTTTTTTAACAGAAAAGAATCTATATTCAAAAATAAATTAGGTTAAGATAAACAGGAATTAATAATTATTTACTGAATTAGCTTAATAATAAGCCAATTAAATATACTAAAGAAACGAGGGGTAAGGTTGAGATTATCTTTAGATTTCTATCAAAAAGATACAATAACTCTAACTAAAGACTTACTAGGAAAGTATTTAGTAAGAAATATAGATGGGGAAGAAGTAATTGCTAAAAAGGAAATAATTTTGTCTCTAAAAGATAAAATGTAACATATTTAAGCTAATCGCATAATCTGATTAGTACTTAGCATTTAAGAAGTAACTTTCATTAGCAATATAAAATTTAATATTATTTAAATTAGAATTCTTAATAATTTTAATTAAATTAGGGAGGAGATATATAGAATGAACTTTTATGGTAGTTTATCTGTCTTTCCAAGATTACCAATGAAAATTAAGGGTTTAAAACAATTAGCATATAATCTTTGGTGGAGTTGGAATCAAGAAGCAGAAGATTTATTTAAAATGATTGACGCTAAAAAGTGGAAAGAATCTGGTAGAAATCCTGTAAGTTTTTTATCTAAAGTTGATTATCAAAGATTACAAAAAGTTAGTCAACAACAGGCATTTATTAATAAATACAATCAGGTTATGAATCATTTTAATGATTATTTACAACAAGAAGAGACTTGGTTTAAGGACAATGCTCCAATATCAATTGAAGAAGATAATGTAATTGCTTATTTTTCTACTGAATTTGGATTTCATGATTCTTTACCAATTTATTCCGGGGGCTTAGGTGTTTTGGCTGGTGATCACTGTAAGTCAGCTAGTGATTTAGGATTACCTTTTGTAGGTATAGGTTTATTGTATCATAATGGGTACTTTAAACAAAAAATTAATGGAGAAGGTTGGCAAGAAAGTTTATATCCTGAATTGCATTTTAGTCAACTACCCATAACTCCTGTAAAAGATGAATTAGGAGAAGAATTAACAATTAATGTTAAATTATTAGATAGAGAAGTCATGGTTAAAGTTTGGGAGGTTAAAGTTGGAAGGGTTTCTATCTATTTACTAGATACGAATTTGCAGGAGAATAGTAAGGATGACCGAAAAATAACGGCTCAATTATATGGGGGAGACCAGGAAACAAGAATTTTACAAGAGATTATTTTAGGTGTAGGAGGCACTAAAGCTTTATACAAAATGGAATATAGCCCTATAGTATGGCATATGAATGAAGGACATTCGGTTTATTTAGAGTTAGAAAGAATTAGAAAATTAATTAAAGAAGAAGAGTTAAGTTTTAATCAAGCCATTGAAGTAGTAGGTGCTAATACTGTATTTACTACTCATACTCCAGTACCAGCAGGTAATGAAACATTTCCATTTGATTTGAAAGAAAAATATTTTGCTAGTTATTGGGAAGATATTGGCTTAACCAAGGAAGAATTTATGGATCTTGGTCAAATTTATGAAGATGACGATGAGTTTTGTTTAACTGTCTTAGGTTTAAAATTAGCTAAATTTAGTAATGGCGTTAGTAAATTACATGGAAAGATTGCTAGTAAGATGTGGCAAGATATTTGGGAAGAAGTTCCGCCAAATGAAAATCCGATTACTTATATAACTAATGGAATTCATACTCGAACTTGGTTGGCATCTGAATGGGAAGAGCTCTTTGATGAATATTTACCTGCTAATTGGAGAATGAAAATTAAGGATAGGAATATTTGGGAAAATATTAGAGAAATTCCGAATGATAAGTTTTGGCATACTCACCGGAAATTAAAATCAAAAATGATAGATAATATTAGAAAGAGAGACTTAGAAAGAAAACGTAGATATCAGGATATAACAGCAGTGAAAGATATATTAGATAAAGGAGCATTAACAATTGGTTTTGCTCGTAGATTTGCTACTTATAAACGTGCTACACTTGTCTTCAATAATTTAGAACGATTAAATAAGATTTGTAATAAAACAGATAAAGAAGTACAGCTTGTTTTTGCTGGAAAAGCTCATCCTGCTGATAAACCAGGGAAGAAATTAATTAAAAAAATTCATGATATTGCTGAAAGTAAAGAGTTTAAAGGTAAAATAGTACTTTTAGAAGATTATGATATGAATTTAGCTAGATATTTGATACAGGGAGTAGATGTTTGGTTAAATAATCCTAGAAGGCCTTTAGAGGCTAGTGGAACTAGCGGCCAAAAATCTGCAATTAACGGAGGATTAAATTTAAGTATATTTGATGGTTGGTGGTGTGAGGGTTATAATGAAAAAAATGGTTGGGTTATAGGTTCTAAAGAAAGGTTAAAATATACAGATAAAGAAGAACAAGATTTAATCGATAGTAATTCATTATATACTCTTTTAGAGGAAATGATAGTTCCTCTCTACTATAATACTAATGATAAAGACCTGCCAGCAGATTGGATAAATTGGATGAAAGAGGCAATGATTTCAATTATTCCTAAATATAGTACTGATAGAATGGTTCAAGAATATACTAAAAGATTGTATATGCCAGCTACTATAAAGGGAATTAAGGCTAAAAAGGACAATTATAATATAAGCAAGAATTTAGTTTCTTGGAAAGAAAAGCTAAAAAATAATTGGGAAGATATAGAGATTACCTCCCAGAATCAAGGGGAACAAGGTACCTTTAATATAACTGATATGATTAGATTCACAGTTAAAGTTAGTTTAGGAGAGTTAAGTCCTGATGATATTCAAATAGAGTTATATTTGGTAACTGAAAATGGGAAAGAAAAAATAGATATTATATCGATGGATTTAAAAAAAGAATTAGAGAATAATAAGTATGTATATTCAACAGATATAAAATTAAAAGAAATTGGATCTTATAAGTATACTTTTAGAATAGTTCCAAATGAAGATAGGTTAACTAATAAACATGAATTAGGATTAGTAAAATGGATTAAGTAGTCAAATAAACTAAATGAGGATGCTTAAAAATCAATTGGAGGGAAAAGATGTGTCAGTAGATCAAAGAAGAAAAAAAATACTAGATCTATTAATGGATAATCAATCACCGATCACTGGTTCCAAATTAGCTAAAAAGTTTGGGGTAAGTAGGCAAGTAATAGTGCAAGATGTTGCGTTGTTGCGTGCTCAGGGAGAGGAAATATTGGCTACTTCTCAGGGATATATTATACCTCAACAAAGGAGTAGCCAAATGGTTACAAAGACTATTGCTTGCATACATGATGGTGCAGAAATAGAGGATGAACTAGAAACTATAATTAAGTACGGTGGTAGAGTTAAAGATGTAATTATTGAACATCCAATTTATGGGGAACTAAATGGACTATTGATGATTCAATCTAAATCAGATTTAACTAACTTTATGCACAAGTATAATAATAATACTGTTAAACCATTATTAACTTTAACTGAAGGTGTGCATTTACATACTATTGAGGCTCTTAATCAAGAAGTTTTAAATCTAATTGAATGCAAATTAAAGGAGAAAGGATATTTATTAATTGATTATTAATTAGCTGCTCTTTTTGGCTTTTTGGCTACGAGTTCTAAGACAAAAAGGGCAGCCATCATACCCTTCATCTAAGTATTCATTTAATTCTTGATTGTTTTGGAGAAATGTAATATATTCTTTATTGATTTTTTCTAATTTACAGTCCATTACTGGGTTGCTAAGATCATGAATCTCTTTAGTATTACTATCAGCTAAATAATGGGTTTTTTTGGACATGTTTTATCATCTCCCTAGAGTAATTAATAAATTTTATTATAGTTAGTATTAGGTTTTAAATTCAAAACTATACATTACATTAATATAGATTGGATTTTTTTATTTACAGGTGTAAAGACACTTGACATCACATCCATAAGGTTGTACAATTATGTTAGCAATACTAGGCCTAGTAAAATTATACAATTATAGTAATGCTTAAATTGGTTAAACTAAATTAAGAATGTATATAAGGAGGCAGAATTTATGACTTCTGAGTCAGTAGATTTAGTGCAAAAGATAGAGAATTTAAAAAAAGAGCGAAATGCTATTATTTTAGCTCATAATTATCAAATTGATGAAGTACAAGCTATCGCTGATTATACTGGAGATTCATTAGGATTAAGTCAAAAAGCTGCTGATATAGTAGATGCTGAGGTGATTGTCTTCTGTGGAGTAGATTTCATGGCAGAAAGTGCTGCTATTCTATCTCCGCATAAGACAGTATTATTACCAGAACAGAATGCAGGGTGTCCCATGGCAGCCATGATTACAGCAGAAGAGTTAATAATGAAGAAGAAAGAATATCCTAATGCTACAGTTGTTTGTTATGTTAATTCTTCAGCAGAAGTAAAGGCTGAAAGTGATATTTGTTGTACCTCATCTAATGCAGTAGATATTGTGGAATCTTTAGATAGTGATCAAATCTTATTTGTTCCAGATGAGAATTTAGGACACTATGTTTCTCAACGAACAGATAAAGATGTGGTTTTATGGGAGGGACGATGTATTACTCATCATAGAGTTAAGGCTGATGATTTTGAAAAAGTTAAAGAAGCACATCCAAAGGCTCCAATTATTGTTCATCCAGAATGTAGGCCAGAAGTTTTATCAGCGGCAGATTATGTAGGTAGTACTTCACAAATTTTAAAGTTTGCCAATGAGTCTGAGGCAGATAAAATTATCGTTGGTACTGAAATGGGAATCTTATATAGATTAAATAATGAGAATCCAGATAAGACTTTTTATATCTTAAATCAGGGCCTAGTTTGTAAAAATATGAAGATGACTTCATTGCAGCATGTAGCCGACGCTTTAGAGAATATGCAGTATAAGGTGACTGTAGATAAAAATATTAGAGTTAAAGCTAAAGAAGCTTTAGATAGAATGTTAGAGTTTAGCAAATAGTAGTAGTACATTTGGAGGCTGGATTATGGTTCCTAGATATTTAGTAAATTTTGACTTATCAGATTTAGATAAAATAGAAACAGATTTTTTAGTAATAGGTAGTGGAATTGCTGGTTTATTCAGTGCTTTGAATTTAGCTGAAAAAGGAGAAGTAACTTTATTAACTAAGGAAGAGCCTAAGGATTGTAATACAGAGTATGCACAAGGTGGTATAGCGGCTGTAATTTCTGAAGATGATACACCAGAATTACATTACCGTGATACTTTAGATGCTGGAGATGGTTTATGTAATCCTTATGCTGTTAAAATTTTAGTTAATGAAGGAAGTCAGAGGATTAAAGAATTATTTGAGTTAGGTGTAGATTTTGATCGTGAAGGTGATAAAGTTGCTTTAACTAAAGAAGGGGCTCATAGTTGTCGACGGATTTTACATGCTGGAGGCGATGCAACAGGAACGGAGATTAGATCCTCTTTATTTGAAAAAGTTTTAAATAAATCTCAAATTAAAGTCGAAAATGGCATCTTTGTAATTGATCTTTTAACAGAGGATGATAGATGTCACGGCGCATTAGCTTATGATAATCAACAAGGTGAGTATGTGGCTTACCTAGCTAAAGCTGTAGTTTTAGCTACTGGTGGTGCTGGTCAACTTTATCAAGAGACTTCCAATCCAGAAGTAGCAACTGGTGATGGTATTGCCTTAGCATATCGAGCTGGAGTAGAAGTGATGGACTTAGAGTTTGTTCAGTTTCACCCTACTACATTACAATTAAATGGAATTCCAAATTTTCTTATTTCCGAAGCAGTTAGAGGTGAAGGGGCAGTATTAAGAGATCAGTCCGGTGATCGTTTTATGCCTAAATACCATGAATTAGCTGAATTAGCTCCTCGTGATGTAGTGGCTAGAGCAATTTATCAAGAGATGGAAAAGAATAATATTGGGTATGTTTATTTAGATGTGACAGGCTTAGAAACAGAATTTATTAAAAGAAGGTTTCCTACTATTTATCAGACTTGTTTAGAGAGAGGGATTAATATTACTAAAGATTTTATACCGGTTTCACCTGCTGCTCATTACTTTATGGGAGGAATCAAGACTAATACCAATGGAGAGACAAATCTTTTAGGATTATTTGCTTGTGGAGAAACGGCTTCCTTGGGAGTTCATGGTGCCAATAGATTAGCTAGTAACTCACTTTTAGATGGCTTAGTCTATGGTAAACGAGTAGCTAAGAAAGCAATAGAATATATGATAGATTTAAAATTAGATTTTAAGAAATTAAAGATAAATAATAATAATCAACAATTGATAGACAAGCCATTATCAGCAGTTAAAGAAAAGTTACAATTATTAATGATGGAGAATGTAGGGATTATTCGTAATAAGAATGGCTTAAATCAAACAATGAATGAAATTAAAGAATTAATTAATTACTTAAATATAGATATAGAGGATATTAGATATATTGAAGTTCAAAATCTAATTAATTTAGCTTACTTAGTAGTTAAGGCATCTCTTATTAGAAAAGAGAGTAGAGGAGCACATTATCGAGAAGATTATCCAGAAACTAAACAAAAGTGGCAAAAACATATAGTTTTACAAAAAGATAAAGAGTGGGAGGGGTTAAATCTTGAATTTAAATAAAGAAGAAGTATTAAAAATAATCGATAATGCTTTAGAAGAAGATTTATGGACTGGTGATATTACTACTGAAGCGATTATTGATAAATCTAGACAAATTACTGGCACTTTTTTAGCTAAAGAATCAGGAGTGATTGCTGGATTAGAAGTAGTTAAAATGGTTTTTAAAAAAGTGGATTCAAAACTTAATTTTAAATTTCTTATAGATGAAGGAACTAAGGTAGAAGCTGGTGAAGAGATTGCTGAAATTTCTGGAGTAGCTAGTTCAATCTTGACTGGAGAACGATTGGCTCTTAACTTTTTACAACGAATGTCAGGAATAGCTACAAAGACTGCTAAATATAAAAAGTTGGTTACTGATTATGATGTGAGAATAGTTGATACTCGAAAAACAACACCAGGATTGCGTATATTAGAAAAGTATGCTGTTAGAATAGGTGGTGGTAGTAATCATCGTTTAGGGTTATATGATGCAGTAATGATTAAAGATAATCATATTCGAGCTGTAGGAGGGATTAAAGAAGCTGTTAAAAGAGCTAAAGCTAATATTCCTCATACGATGACGGTTGAAGTGGAGACTGAAGATTTGGCTGATGTTAAAGAAGCTTTAGAAGCTAGAGCTGATATTATTATGTTAGATAATATGTCTTCAAAAATGATGAAAGAAGCTGTGGAATTAATTGATGGAGAAGCAATTGTAGAAGCATCAGGAGGAATTACTAATGAAACAATTGCTGAGGTTGCTGCTACTGGAGTGGATGTAATTTCTTTAGGAACTTTGACTCATACTATTAATTCTTTAGATATTAGTTTAAACTTTGAAGTTTAATTAATTGTAAAATAGGGGGAGATTAGAGTGAAGATTAAAGATTTAGTTTATGGTGCTTTATTAACAGCTTTAGCATTAGCAATTCCGTTGATGTTTGGAGGGTATTTAAGAGTATATATTCCGCCTTTTTCTGCTACCTTAGCTTCTCATGTTCCTACTTTAATTGCTATGATAATTAGTCCATTAGTAGCAGGTTTAGTAGGGGTAGGTTCTACTTTAGGTTTTTTAATGATTCTAGGTCCTACAATTGCTGCTCGAGCTGCGGTGCATATTGTTGTAGGAGTAGTAGGAGCCTTATGGATTCAAAAAGGTAAAACTGTGATTAGTGCTTTTGGATTAACTACATTGATTCATGCTTTAGGAGAAGCATTAATAGTTATTCCATTTGGCTTTTCTTTATATAAAGCTGGAGTAGTAATTGGAGTTGGAACTGTCTTACATCATGCAGTAGATGCTATGATTGCCTTGACAGTAATTAAAATGTTAGGATGGAAATTATCAAATGATAATGAAAGAATAAATGCTTAAATCTTAAAACAGCCTATCATTAGGCTGTTTTTTATTACAGACTAATCTTTTATCTTTAAATGTTAGTATTGAAGCTGCTAGACAGGAGAACATGGCTATATTTTTATTTGATTTTATAGTTATTAATTACTTAGTCACTTATGACCAAAAAATAAAAAATATTTAAAAAATAATAATAGATACTGTTGATGAAGAGACTAAGTAATCTATTTGTTAATAATAAAAAACCTTGCAACTCTATATTTTGTCTGTTATAATTCAAGTAAGTAAAAAATCAAATATTAATTAGGGGTGCTCTTTATAGAGCTGAGATTATACCCTTTGAACCTGTTGGTTAGCACCAGCGTAGGGAAACAGTATTACTTATAATATTAAGTAACTGGAAATTTAAGCATAACTCCTGCGTGGGGTTATGCTTTTTTTTATATTCTTATTTAGGAGGTGAAGATTTAGTGCTAATTAAAGTAAATGGGGAAGAAGAAGAGATAGAAGTAGGTTTAAGTATTTTAGAATATATTAAATATAAAAGTATTGATCCAAATCAAGTAGTTATTCAATATAATGGTGAGATCATAGGTGATGATGAAAGGTTAAGTCAAATAACTTTACAACCTAAAGATATTTTAGAAATATTAAGGTTTGTAGGAGGAGGATAAAAAGATGGATAAATTAATAATTAATGGTCAAGAAGTAGATAGTCGTTTATTTATAGGGACTGGAAAGTTTCCAAATAAAAATATTATTCCAGAAGTAATTAAAAGATCTGGAGCACAAGTAGTGACAGTAGCATTAAGAAGAATGGATTTTGAAGCTAAGGAAGAGAATATTATTAATTACATACCAGATGATTGTATTTTAATGCCTAATACATCAGGGGCTAGAACTGCTAAGGAGGCTGTAAAAATTGCTAAGATTGCTAGGGCAGCTGGATGTGGTGACTGGGTTAAAATAGAGGTGATTTCTGATAATAAGTATCTATTACCAGATAATTATGAAACTATTAAGGCTACTGAAATGCTAGTTAAAGAAGGGTTCACTGTACTACCTTATATGAGTCCTGATTTAATGGTAGCTAAAGAGCTAGAGAAAGTAGGAGCAGCAGCAGTTATGCCTTTAGGAGCTCCAATTGGTACTAATCGAGGATTGAAGACTAAAGAATTAGTTAGAATTTTAATTGAAGAGATAGAAGTTCCAACCATTGTAGATGCTGGTATTGGCAAACCATCAGATGCTGCTGAGGCTATGGAGTTAGGAGCAGAAGCGGTCTTAGTAAATACAGCTATTGCTACAGCCAAAGATCTAGTGCTAATCGGGGAAGCTTTTAAGCAAGGTGTAGAAGCAGGGAGAAAGGCCTATGTAGCTGGAACTGGGCAAATTAAGAAATATGCTTCAGCTTCTTCTCCATTAACAGGTTTTCTTAATACAGAGGATGATAGCTAAATGAGCTTTTATGACCAGTATTTAGAATTAGCTGATTTTGACTTTGTTGCTTATTGGAATGAACTAAGTGATCAGGATATTGAACAAATTTTAGAAAAAGATAGAATTGATTATCTAGATTTTCTAGCATTACTATCTAAAAGAGCAGAAAGATATTTAGAACCTATGGCTCAAAGAGCTCAAAAGTTAACAATTAAACATTTTGGGAAAGTGGTATTTTTATATACTCCTCTATATCTTGCTAACTATTGTGTTAATCAATGTCTTTATTGTAGTTTTAATACTAAAGAAAGTATTGAACGAAAGAAATTGGGATTATCTGAAATTGCTAAAGAAGCAGAAGCTATAGCCAAGATGGGTTTTAGACATATCTTGATTTTAACTGGTGAATCACGGAGAGACACTTCAGTGTCATATATTAAAGAAGCCGTAGAATTATTAACTGATTATTTTGATTCAATTGCTATTGAGATTTATCCTTTAAAAACAGAGGAATATAGGGAATTAGTTGAAGCTGGTGTTGATAGTTTAACTATTTATCAAGAAGTCTATAACCAGGATGTCTATGATCAAGTTCATTTAGCAGGGCCTAAAAAAGATTATCAATTCCGTTTAAATGCTCCGGAACGTGGGTGTCAAGCTGGAATGAGAGCAGTTAATATTGGTGCTTTATTAGGATTGAATGATTGGCGTAAGGAAGCTTTCTTTACTGGATTACATGCTAAGTATTTGCAAGATAATTATTTAGAAACGGAAATTAGTCTTTCATTACCTCGTATTAGACCTCATTTAGGAGCGTATCAACCTAAAGATGAGGTGCAAGATAAGAAGTTAGTTCAAAATTTATTGGCCTTAAGGTTATTTTTGCCGCGAGCGGGTTTAAATATATCTACTAGAGAAAGAGCTGAATTACGAGATAATTTAATAGGTTTAGGAGTAACAAAGATGTCAGCAGCTGCGAAGACTAGTGTTGGTGGTTATGCTCAAACTAATGAAACTATAGATATAAATGTCGATCAAGATGATTGTCAATTCGAAACTTCGGATAAAAGAAGTGTTAAGGAAGTTACAGCGATGCTACATCAACAAGGATATCAATCGGTATTTAAGAATTGGCATATATTTTAAACAGCTATTTAAAATATCATTAGTAGGATAATTAGTTTATATAATCCAATTATCCTACTTTAATTTATTTTTTAAATAACAAATTACTTCCTAAATTCCACCCAATAATTACTGCTCCAGCAGCAAAAATTAGTCCTCCTAATGACCGGCCTATCATGTAAGGTATTAATAATGCTCTAACTTTAGTAAATTCTATCCCTACATATCTTAATAAATATGATTGCACTACTCCTGCTATGAAGAGCGAAATTCCCATTAAAGCTAATCCAGAATTTATTAACCAGAATGCTATTTTGCCTTTTTTTATACTTAGATCTTTTGTTCTTTTCCATTGAGGTAAAATAAAGTAGAATAAAGATAAAGTTAATAAACCATATGTTCCAAAAATAGCTAAATGTCCATGTGCTGAAACTAATTCTGTACCATGAGTATATTGATTAATACCAGGCCAAGTCATAATAAATCCTAAGCCTCCAGCACCAATTAAATTCCAAAAGACTGTAGCCCATAAATATTTAAAGGTTAATTCATTAGTAGTTATCATATTCTGCCGTTTAATACTTTTAAAAGCAGTATAAACCAAAAAGAAAATAGGAAGTATTTGTAATGCACCGAAGATCATTCCTATATATAACCATATGTTTGGAGTACCTATCCAAAAATAATGATGTCCTACTCCTAAAAATCCTGTTAATATTACTAAAAACACCTCTACATAATACCAGCGTTCTACTGTTTTGCGTTTTACTCCAGTCATCATTAATAAAATTGAAGAAATTATTGAGGCTATTATTAATTCTAATGTACTTTCTACCCAAATATGTACAGTCCAAAATTTAAAGAATTCATCCATGGCTATATTTTTATACGTTAACATACTAGGGATAAACATTATAATAGAAAAAAATAATCCTACAATTAATCCAACCATAGTAGGATGCCATTCAGTAACCTTTCTTTTTAATAATGTTAATAGAATATTTATAAAGAATAATATTAAAGAGACAGCAATTGCTATTTTAAATGGTAATAAGGCTTCTAAATATTCACGTCCAGTTGTAAATCCTAAAGATAAACTACTATAAATAGATAATAAAGTTATTATCATTAACCAAAATTGTATATTAGCTAATTTAATATTTATGTCATATCCAACTTCTTCTGGTAATATGTAATAAACCCCGCCGATTATTCCTAAAATCGGCCAAAAAATACTTAAATTAATATGAAATGCTCTACCAGCGTTGAAAGGAATTGGAGCTGGTAAATCAGGAATAATGAATTCCATTGAAGCGCCAAAAGCTAAAAAGACCTGAAAAGTAAACATTAAAATGGCAGCAGTTAAAAATTTAAAACTTACTTTTTGTGATTTATATTCAATAGTTTTGATTTTAGATTTTTTATTTTCTTGGTCATCTTGTTTGTTATTATTCTCAGAAGGCAAAAAAGGTATTAGTCTTTTAAATGTATTTAATAATCGTTTCATATCAATTCACCCTTTTTTATTTTAAATTATAATCTTTTAATTTAGTTTTTAATAAAGTTTTAGGTGGCCAACTGTTAGTGTCAATCTGATTTACAAAGATTAAAAAAGCAATAATCTCATCAGCTTCTTCACTAGAGAGTCCAGGATGTTTTTTAGATTTATTTGGTGGCATTACTGGACGTTTGGTGAAGAATTTTCTAATCCATTTTTTATTTCTATTACTCATGGTTTTTGTTAAATCAGATGCTAAATAAGCCCCATTTCCAAAAATAGCATGACAGTCAACACAACCTTTTTTATGCCATACTTTCTTACCTGCTAAATATTTTTCATTTATAGCAGGAGTTTTTAAATTATTAATTGTTATATGAGTAATATAGCTAAATGCAACTAAAGTAGTTATTATTAAAATTATAATTAAATACTTCATTTAAACACCTACTTTCAATTAAATGCAGTTATCATTTAGGTTACTCTGAATCTGAAATTTTAATTCATTAAATAAGATTTTATATAGCTAATCATTTCTATAATTTATATAAAAAAAGATTAAATAGATGTTCATTTAAAAATTAGGTTATAAATAAATGCTTATAGTGAAATAATAGAATAGAATAAAATTAATAGGAGGAGATGCAATGTCAGAAGAAGTTCCATTTAAAGAAGTATTAGATGGTAGAATTAGTATTCATGACTCTGTTCAAGAATTATATGAAGAAAGATTAACTAAAGATGAAATGAGTAATACTTTCGATCGTTTTGATGCTCAAGATAGAATTAGATGTAAGTTTTGTGTAGATGGTGTTAGCTGTCAGTTATGTAGTAATGGGCCTTGTCGTATTTCAGAAAAAGCAGGTGCTGAATTAGGTACTTGTGGTATTGATCCTAATGCTATGGCCATGCGTGATATGTTACTTAGAAATGCAATGGGCACTAGTACCTATACTCATCATGCTTACAATGCTTTTAGAACTCTTAAAGCAACTGCGGAGGATAAGACACCTTTTGGTATAGTTGATGAACAAAAGTTAAGGGATATTGCTGCAGCAGTAGGAGTTGATAATTCAGGAGCTAAAGAAGATGTTGCTATACAATTAGCTGATACTATGATTGGTCAGCTATATTCTGGTTATGAAACATCACCAATGATGGTTGACGCTTTTGCACCAAAGCATAGAAAGAAGAAATGGAAGGATTTAGGGTTATATCCTTCTGGGGTTGTACATGAAATTAAAGATGCTACTGCTAGTTGTTTAACAAATGTAGATGGTTATCATGTATCTATGGCCAAGAAAGCTATGCGCCTCGGAATAGCAACTATTTATGGTGCGCAGCTTGGTTTAAATCTAGTACAAGATATGCTTTTTGGTACTCCTACACCTCACCCAATTCAAACAGATATGGGAATTCTTGATCCTGACTATATTAATATAGTATTTAATGGTCACGAGCCGTGGACAGGCGTAGCTACTATTTACGCTGTCCGTGATGAACAAGTTCAGCAAAGAGCTAAAGATGCCGGAGCTAAAGGTATTAGAGTTATTGGTTGTATTGAAACCGGTCAGGAATTAGCACAAAGATTTGGTATGGATGATGTTTTTGGAGGATTAATCGGTAATTGGTTAGCTATTGAACCTGCTTTAGCTACTGGTACTATTGATATCTTTGCTATGGATGAAAACTGCTCACCACCAAATTTAAAACCTTATGAAGATAAGTATCAAGTTACTTTAGTCTCTGTCAGTGACTTAGTTAGAATTCCTGGAGTAGAAAAAAATTATAATTATATGCCTGATAAAGTTGGAGATGTTGCTCAAGAACTAATTAATATGGGGATTGAGAATTTCAAGAAGCGAAAAGAAAGAAATATTGAGCCATTTGTGCCACAAATAACTCAGGAAGCAATTGCTGGTTTTTCTACTGAATCTGTATTAGAAGCATTAGGTGGAAAAATAGATCCATTAGTTGATGTAATTAAAGATGGAAATATTAAAGGAGTTGTTGCTTTAATTAACTGTACTACTCTTCAGAATGGACCTCATGATTATATGACTGTTAAGTTAACTGAAGAATTAATTAAGAAAGATATTTTAGTAGTAACTGGTGGTTGTGGTTGTCATGGTTTAGAAGTTGCTGGATTAGCCAGTATGGAAGCAATTGAACAAGCAGGAGATGGATTAAAAGCCGTCTGTGAGAAGTTACAGATTCCACCGGTATTACCTTTTGGTACCTGTACTGATACTGGTCGTATTTCAACAGTAGTTACTGCTATAGCTGATTTCTTAGATGTAGATACTTCTGCTCTACCAGTAGCAGTAACCGCACCACAGTATCTAGAACAGAAAGCAACTATTGATGGTGTCTTTGCTCTAGCTTACGGACTCTATACACACTTATCGCCTACTCCTCCAGTTACTGGTGGAAAAGAGTTAGTAAAACTTTTAACTGAAGATTTAGAAGAGATGAGTGGTGGTAAAGTAGCCTTAGGTGAGGATCCAGTGCAGGTTGCTGAAGATATTGAAGCTCATATCATAGAGAAGAGAGAAGGATTAGGTATTTAATTTAAAGTTTATAATTAATCTTAAATTATAACCTCTTATATTAATATGAGACTACTTTTTAAGTGGCCTCTATTAATATAGGAGGTTTTTTTATTATAAAGCTATTTGAGTCATAAATTATTATTGTATCTTATAAGATAGTTATGTTGAGGTTATAAATTTTTAAAATTAGTTTTCACATGTACGGAATAACTTTTATAAAATATATTGTTAGTTTTGCAAAGAAAGAATAACAATTATATGCATATAAATAGATATCATAAAATATAATGTATATGATTGTAATAAATTAGGTTTATTGAGATGATTTGTGGAAGTTTATAGGGACTAATAAGTATAATTTAAATTATTGAAGTGATAAGTGAGGTGATAAATAATGTCTTTGCAACAAAAGAATGAAGAATTAGGAATATTAATATTAAATACTGACTTAATAATTCAAAGTTATAATGCTATAACAGATGAATTTTTAAAAGAGAAGAATGAGGAATTAATAGGCAAGAGAATTACAACATTTTTTAATTTAAATGAAAAGCAAATTAAGATTAATTTTAAAGAGGATATAGAATTAAAAATTAGATTAAATGATAATTATAAATTAAAACTTAAAGTTGAGCCTTTATTAGATGATCACTCTGTAATAAAAGGTTATATATGTTTTTGTTCACTAAGCTTTTCAGAAGGACTATTATTAGAAAAGGAGGTAGTAGCAAAATTAGTCCATGAATTAAAGAATCCATTAGCAAATATTAAAGGATTTATACAATATATTGAACATAGATTAACTGATTATAATGATGAAAAAATAGATAAATATTTAAATTTATTAGATAAAGAAATAGATGAATTAAATTTATTAATTAATAGATCGTTAGAATACGCTAAACCTGAGAATTTAGATCCAGAATTAATATCACTTAATGAAGTTATTGAAGATATTCACCAATTAATAGCTGATGAATGTCATGCAAAGGGGATCAAAATAGATTATGATTTAGATAAAAATAGTCAAGGTTATTGTGAACATTTACATATTAAGCAAGTCTTATTAAATATAATTAAGAATGCTATGGATGCTTTAAGTGAAAATACTAATAAACAGATAGATATAGAAATTAAGTCTACACAAGATGATAAATATAACATAATAATAATTAAAGATAATGGCCCAGGGATTAAAGAGGAATATATAGATGAAGTTTTTAGTCCATTTTATACTACTAAAAGTAATGGTAATGGGTTAGGATTAAGTATTAGTAAGGAAATCATAGAAAAATATGATGGAAAGATAGAAGTAGATATTCTAGAGACTGGTACTAAATTTATGATTTATTTACCTACAATTGAAAAGAACTAAAGTGGTATAATGTGTAATAATTAATATTAAATGTAATATATTTACAAATAAGTATAGTTTCTGGATTCAGTCAATTAAAGAGAATATATTAAAGAAGGGGGAGGATTATGTTAAGAGAAAAAAGGTTAAATTTACAGGAACTAGAGTATGAAGAAGAAACTTTAACAAGTCAAAATGAAACTACTAACACAGGTCAACCTAAAAAGGAGGTTTATAAAGAACAATTTACATTACCTGAAAAATATTATGTTAATAAATTAGTATTACAAGTAAAGAATCCTGAATGGATATATGTATATTGGGAATATACGTCTGATAGATTAAATGAAATTGCGTTACAGGCTGGTTATATAGAGAAAGATGATATTCCTATAGTATTAAGAGTTTATGATTTAACTACAACTAACTATTATAATATTAAGGTTGAAGATGATTATAACAGTTGGTATCTTGGAGGGTTAACACCAAATCATATTTATATAGGTGAGTTAGGAATTTTAGATAAAGATAATATATTTTATTCATTAATTAATTCTAATCAAGTAAAGACACCAGCTAATAGCATTAGTGATTTGTTTGATGAAGAGTGGTTAGAAGTTAATGAAGAGATAGAAACAATTTATAGATTATCTAAGGACGGATCAGAAATAGATAATTATAGTTCAATAGATTTTATAAAGAAGATTAAAAATGTTATTCAACGATTTGATTTAAAGACAGGATATAGTTCTTTAGAATCATTAAAGACTTTTAATATAAAATAAGCTATAAGTTACAGCAGAATGAAAATATTTTAGATAATGAGGTGATAAATTTTGTCAGAAGTGAAGGGGTATTTATCGTTAGTATTACATGCCCACTTACCATTTGTGCGTCATCCAGATTATGAAGATTTTTTAGAAGAAAGATGGCTATATGAAGCAATTACCGAAACATATATTCCATTAATTGAACATTTTGAACAACTTCATAGAGACGGAATAAATTATAAATTAACTATGTCCTTAAGTCCATCTTTAATTTCTATGTTAACTGACTCTTTATTACAAGAACGTTACATTAAGTATATTAATAACTTAATTGAGCTAGCCTCAAAAGAAATAACACGTACTAAAGATTATGAACAGATTAATCAAACAGCTAAAATATATTTAAATAAGTTTCAATGTGCAAAGGAAATTTTTGTAAATAAATATAACCGAAATTTAGTTAATGCATTTAAGAAATTTCAGGATTTAGGTTATTTAGATATTATTACTTGTGGAGCAACTCATGGTTATCTACCGTTAATGAAGGAATATCCAGAGGCAGTTAGAGCTCAAATTGAATTTGCTATTGATAATCATAAGCAACATTTAGGTGAGGCTCCAGCAGGAATTTGGCTGCCAGAGTGTGCTTATTATCCAGGACTTGATAAAATCTTAGAGTTATATGAAATTCGATTTTTTATTCTTGATACTCATGGTATATTATATGCTACGCCTCGACCTAAATATGGAGTATTTGCACCAATCTATACTCCATCAGGAGTAGCGGCTTTTGGTAGAGATAGAAAATCAGCTAAACAAGTATGGAGTGCCCAAAAAGGGTATCCAGGAGATTATAATTATCGAGAATATTATCGTGATATAGGGTTTGATTTACCATTAGACTATATTAAATCTTATATTTCTGATGAAAAGATTCGTACTAATACTGGAATTAAGTATTATAAGATTACTGGAGATAATTGTGAACTACAAGATAAAGAGCCATATGATTATAAAATAGCGCGAGAAAAAGCTGCTAATCATGCAGAAGATTTTATTTTTAATAGAATAAAACAGATAGAAGATTTAAGTAATCTTATGGACAGGGAACCATTAATTTTAGCACCGTATGATGCTGAATTATTTGGACATTGGTGGTATGAAGGGCCTGACTTTTTAAATTTTTTAATTAAAAAGATAACTAATGAGCAGGAAGTAATAGAATTAATTTCTCCTATAGAATATTTAAAGATGTATCCTAAGAATCAAGTCTGTCAACCTCCTATGTGTAGTTGGGGGGCTAATGGTTATAATGACGTGTGGTTAGATAGTAGTAATGATTGGATATATCGGCATTTACATCAAGCTGTAGAGAAAATGGTTGAATTGGCTACTGATTATATTAATCCAAATAAGTTAACTAAGAGAGCTTTGAATCAAGCGGCTAGGGAATTATTATTAGCTCAAAGTAGTGATTGGGCTTTTATTATGAAGACAGGAACAATGGTAGAGTATGCCATAAAGCGTACTAAAGCTCATATCCATCGGTTCTTTAATATTTATAATCAATTGAAGTTAAAAGAAATTGATGAAGAATGGTTAAGTGAATTGGAGAAAAAAGATAATATTTTTTCCAATATTAATTATCAAGTATATAGTAAGCATTATACATCTAAATAACTTTTGAAGAAGGTGAGATGATAATGAGTATTTTAGCATTAGTTTTAGCTGGTGGTAGAGGGAGTAGGCTGGATATTTTATCTGCAGATAGAGCTAAACCAGGTGTTCCATTTGCCGGAAAGTATAGAATTATTGATTTTACTTTAAGTAATTGTGTTAATTCAGGTATATATGATGTAGGAATTTTAACTCAATATTTACCTAGATCTTTACATAGACATATTGGAATTGGAAAACCTTGGGATCTTGATAGGCAGTTCGGTGGAGTAACTTTATTACACCCTTATATAGGTAAAGAAGGAGGATGGTATCAGGGAACAGCTCATGCTGTTTATCAAAACCTTCTTTATATTAAAAATAAAAAGCCAGATTATGTTGTTATTTTATCTGGGGATCACATTTATAAAATGGATTATTCTAAAATGGTGGACTATCATAAATCTAAGAATGCTGATTTAACTATTGCGGCTAAACCAGTACCTATAGAAGAGGCTCATCAATTTGGCATTTTAAATACTAATGAAGATATGAGGATAGTTGATTTTAAAGAAAAACCTGAGAATCCACCTAGTAATTTAGCATCAATGGGTATATATGTCTTTAGTACAGATGTGTTAATTAATAAATTAGAAGAATTTTGTAGTCAAAAGAATTCAGATTTTGGTCATCATATTATTCCACAAATGATTAGAAAGACTAGAGTCTTTGCTTATAAATACAAAGGATATTGGAAAGATGTAGGTACAATTAAATCGTTTTGGGAAGCCAATCTGTCTCTAATTAATCCTTTGCCCGAGATGGATTTATATGATGATAATTGGAAATGGCATACTAGAAGTGAAAGTAAACCACCTGCTAAATTTGGAAGAGAAGGTGAAGTTAATCAAAGTTTAATTTCTAATGGAGCTATTATTAATGGTAAAATAAAAAATTCAGTTGTTTTCCCAGGGGTTTTCATTGAAGAAGGAGTTGAAGTTAAAGATTCAATTATTTTTAATAATACTATCATTAAACAAGGGGCTAAGATTTGTAAATCTATAATTGATAAGAATGTAGTTATAGGAAATAATACCCAAATAGGTTTTTATAAAAACACAACTGCTAATTTTGAACGACCAAAAATTTTGAATAGTGGTTTAAATGTAATTGGTAAAGGAGTTAGAATACCAGAGAATATTGAGATTGGTCAAAATTGTAGAGTCTTACCTAGAGTTAAAGAAGATGATTTTAATAAAAGAAAGATTACTAGCGGTAGCACTATTAGACCACGGAATTAATTTTAATAATAAAAATATTAAAATTAAAAAATATTTCATCAACTTTAAAGGTGATTTAAATTATATATGGAATTAGTAATATAAGGAAATGTATGAGTTGCTGACATTGAAGTAAATTTAAGTATAGAGAAAATAATTATGGAATAGTCAGATATTGAAGGGGGAATAGTGAATTATGGTAAGCGGTAATTTAATAGAAGATGAAGTGATGAGTAAGGTTGATGAAATATTAACAGACAAAGAAGAGTTTTGTGATTGTGATCAATGTAAGCAAGATATACTTGCTTTAGCTCTTAGTAATTTAAAGCCGCGATATGCTGGAAGTGAAGAAGGTAAAATTATTCTAAATAGTACTGATCTATCTAGTGAACAGACGCAATTAGATATATTAAGATCAGTATTAGAAGCAGCAAAAAAAGTTCATGAGCGTCCTCATCATGACCGAGGTTAGAGGATATAACTTAATATAATGATAGAAACAAGACCTTTTTATGGGTGTTAAAATACCATAAAGAGGTCTTCTTCATTTTAAATATATTTTATAAGTTTCTAAAGATATTATAGAAAGAACTAAAAAAATTTATATCTTATATGTAATTTTACTGATACAATATAATTGAAGATGGAATAAAGTCGAAATTAATTATAATTTTTCATAAACAGTCTAATACATGATCAAGGAGGGGAAGGATTAATGAATTTGCTTTTATCGTTTGGATTAATGTTACTTTGTGGCTTTGTAGTAGGTAATTTATTTAAAAAAATCGGAATTCCAACGGTTACAGGTTATATTATAACTGGAATTCTTTTTGGAGAATCTATATTAGGTATTCAAACTCATGAACATATTAAAAGATTAGCACCTGTTACTGGTCTAGGTCTGGGTGTAATCTCCTTAACTATAGGTGAAGAATTATTGATTGAAGATTTAAAGAAAGCGGGTAAGAGTATTTTAAGTATTAGTTTATTTCAATTATTAATTACCTTTATTTTAGTTGCCGGTGGATTAACTTTATTAGGTGTACAGCTTCCAATAGCTTTAATTTTAGGAGCTATTGCTTCGGCTAATGCTCCTGCAGAAACGGTAGCTGTTATTGAAGAATATAGGGCTCAAGGACCACTTACTAGTAGATTATTAGGGACTCTTGCTGTTGGTGATTTATTTGCCATTATGTTCTTTGGGGGAATTATGGCAATTGTAGGCACATTAAATACAGGTGCAAGTCATTCTATCTTAAGTTCATTAAGTGAACCTATGATTGAAATAATTGGTTCTATTATTGTGGGAATAATAGTTGCTGGAATTTTGCACTATTTTGCACATCATACTAAATTAGAAAAAGATTATTTGTTAGTAGTATTAGCTGTATTATTTATTGATATAGAGTTAGCAAATTATCTTCATTTATCATCATTATTGATTAATATTACGGCTGGGTTTACATTAGCTAATTTATTTGATTGTCGTCATGAGATTAAGGAAGTTATTGAAGTTATAGAAGTTCCTTTATTTATAGCTTTCTTTACTTTAGCAGGAGCAGAGTTAGATTTCTCAATCTTATCGCAAGTTGGTATAATTGGAACTACTTATATAGTGGCTAGGATTATAGGGAAGTTATTAGGAGCTTGGTTAGGAGCTAAGGCTTCTAATTCATCTAGAGTTATTTCTCGTTATCTAGGCTGGGGATTAATTCCACAGGCTGGGGTTGGAATTGGTTTATCTATTGTAGTTTCAGAAAAGTTCCCGGAAATAGGTTCAGTAATCACTTCTATAATTTTAGCTTCAGTAGCTGTAAATGCGTTAATTGGTCCATTAGCTATAAAAAGTGCACTTACTAAAGCTGGAGAGGTTAATGAGGCTAAAGAGTGTGAGGATTATTCTTTAGATGAGAAGGCAGATCCTATACATGTTTAATTAAAAATTAAAAAATATTATTAATATTAAAAGCCTACTATTGAATTTTTAGTAGGCTTTTAAATATGTCTAAAGATTTTATAGAAAGAACCAAAAAAATTTATATCTTCTTCTAAATATTGATGTTACAATATAAATTAAGATGGACTCTAGGTAGTCTAAAAAGGGGGCTGGATAATGTGAATTTAGTTTTAGCATTTAGTTTGATGTTGCTTTCTGGTTTTATAGTAGGAAGTTTATTTAATAAGATAGGGATTCCATCTATTACAGGTTATATATTAACAGGGGTTGTATTTGGTGAATCAGTTTTAGGAATTGAAACTCATGAATATGTTAAGACATTGGCGCCAATTACAAATTTGGGATTAGGATTAATAGCTTTAACAATTGGAGAGGAATTAATTATAGATGAATTAAAAAAATTAGGTTTTACTATTATAAGTATAACATTTTTTCAATTTCTAGGAACATTTATGGTTGTTTTAAGTATTATGTTACTATTTGGAGTTTCATTGCCGTTAGCTTTAATTTTAAGTGCAATTGCTTCAGCAACCGCTCCAGCAGCTACTACTGCGGTAATTGAAGAATATAAAGCTAAAGGGCCTTTTACTAGTACTTTGTTAGCGACTATTGCTATTGATGATGCAGTTTGTATAATGTTATTTGGGTTAGTATTAGCAGTGGATCAGGTCCTAATTAATGGAGGCGGTTCAATAATGAGTATGATAGGACAGCCATTCATTGAAATATTTGGTTCAATAATTGTAGGTTTGATAATTGCTAAATTACTTGCCTTTTTGGCTCATCGAACTAAGCTTAAGAAGGAGTATCTATTAATTGTATTAACTACTGTCTTACTTGATATGGAGTTAGCAGATGCTTATCATCTATCTCCATTATTGGTAAATATGACTGCAGGTTTTGCTCTTACTAATTTCTTTGATTCACAACATGAGATTAAAGAAGTTATTGAAGCAGCTGAAGTGCCAATTTTTGTTGCTTTCTTTACATTAGCTGGTGCTGAATTACAATTAGATGCATTATTTAGTACTGGATTAGTTGGAGTTGCTTTTATAGTTTCTAGAATTGTAGGTAAAGTCTTAGGGGCATGGACAGGAGCAACAATTTCTAAAGCACCTAAAAAAAGTAAGACGTTATTTAGGTCTAGGTTTAATCCCGCAAGCAGGTGTAGGGGTTGGATTAGTCTTTGTAGCTGCATCAGCTTTTCCTCAATTTAGTAAAACTTTAACATCTCTTATTTTAGCATCGGTTGCTGTTAGTGAATTAATTGGTCCATTAGCAGCTAAGTTTGCATTAAATAAAGCAGGGGAAATTGATAAAGGGGCAGATGATGATCAAGAACATATTAATAATTATTCTTTAGAAGATGAGGAATCACAGGTAACAGCTCTTTAAAGGGCTGTTATTTTTTTATTCTCTTTTTAAAATAAAACCTAAAGATTTTATAGTAAATTCTAAAGAAACTTATATCATATATTAATTTTTACTGATACAATATAATTGGGCATATAAGTAATTTATAGAAAAAAATTAATAGGAGGGGATAGGAGGATGGAGCATTCTTTTAATTCATTGGTGATTATTACTTTATTGGCCTTTATAGTTCCAATTATAATTGAAAGTGTTAAAAAAGTTAAAATTCCGGTAGTGGTGGGAGAGATTATTGCTGGAGTTATAATTGGAAAGAGTGGATTAAACTTAATAGAAGCTGGATCATGGCTAAATTTTTTATCAGAATTTGGATTTGCTTTTTTAATGTTTTTATCTGGATTAGAAGTTGATTTTAATTTAATTCAAAGAACAGCTAAAAAAGAAAAAGGTATATTAAATGGTTCTATTTTAAACAGTATTATTATCTTTTCTTTAACATTGTTAATTTCATATATTATATCTCAATTATTTGTAATTTTCAATCTACTATCTACTCCTTGGTTGATGACTTTAATAATTTCAACTACTTCTTTAGCAATAGTCATGCCAACTTTAAAAGAAAAAGAAATTATAACTACTGATTATGGACAACAGTTATTACTGTCTGCATTACTGGCAGATTTTTTAACAATTTTATTAATTACTATTTTTGCTATTTTAACTACTTCTGGTGCCCTTCATCAAATTTTATTGATTGGTCTTCTTTTTTTAGCCTTTATCATTTTTCATAAAATGGGTATTATCTTTAGTAATAGTAAAATATTTGATGAGTTAGCTCATGCTACTTCTCAAATTAAAGTTAGAGCATCATTTGCCTTAATTTTGATTTTTATTGCTTTAGCTCAGGAATTAGGTATTGAAATGATTTTAGGAGCATTTTTAGCAGGAACTATTATTTCTTTAATTTCTGATGATGAAAATAATTACTTAAATCATAAATTAGATGCTATTGGTTATGGTTTTTTTATTCCAATTTTCTTTATTATGGTTGGCGTGAAATTTGATATTACTGTTTTATTTAATTCTAAAGATATTTGGTTATTTACTATTTGTTTAATTATAGCCTCCTACCTTGTAAAATTGATTCCAGCTTTGATTTTTAAACGGAATTATTCATGGCGAGAGACTTTAAGTGCAGGGTTTCTATTATCATCTAGATTAAGTTTAATAATTGCTGCTTCTACTATTGGCTTAGAGTTAGGAATAATCGGTGAAAGTATTAATTCAGCGATTATATTAACAGCTATTTTTACTTGTACTGTTTCACCAATTTTATTTGATTATTTTTGTCCAGAATATGAAAAAGATAAAGAATCTATTGTAATTATTGGGAGTGGTGAATTAGTTTCTTTATTAGTAAAAAAGTTACGTGAAGATCATACAGAAATAACTATTATAGAGAAAGATAGTAATAGAGTAAAAAGAGCTAAGCAATTAGCTGATGAAGTTATTGAAGGTGATGCTACTAACTTATCTATTTTAAAGCAAGTAGATATTAATAAGAATACCACTTTAGTAGTAGCTACCGGTGATGATTATGTTAATGAAAAAATTTGTAAATTAGTCAAAGATAATTTTATAGTTGAAAATATATTACTTTTAAATTCTAAATGTGACATGGAGAAAAATAAAATATTATCAGAGGAAGGGATAAATATAATAACTCCTTCTATAGCAGCAGTAGTTATGCTAGAAAATCTGATTAGAAGTCCTAAAACGTTTATTAATTTGACTGAAGAAAAATTAACTACTAAAGAGATAAGATTGAAACAAAGTTTCTATATTGATAAGAAAGTATCAGATTTAGATTTGCCAGGAGAATGTTTATTATTATCTATAGAAAGAAATAATGAATTAATTATCCCGCATGGATATAATAAATTACAATATGGTGATATCTTAACAATTGCTGGCAGTCATGACAGTGTACAGCTAGTCGCTAGGCAGTTAGAAAGGGCAAGTTAATATTTAATAGGATTTATCATTTAATTTGACATGATAAAGTGATAAATTGCAAAAAAGGTAGTAATTTAGCTTAAAAAGAAGCAAGTAACAGATAAACTAACATATATAAGTAAGATAATATTTGTCATAGGTAGATTAGTTAGTTATAATTTAGTTGGTTAAAGTATTAAAATATAAAAGTTATAATAAAACAGGAGGAGTTAGAATGAAACAAATAAGAAAACCTAATTTATTTGAAGCTATACTACCTATAGTAATAACGGCAGTATTATTATTTACTGGAATAGTATTTTTGGGGATTGATCCACATATTCCATTAGTTTTAGGAACTGCAGTAGCTAGTCTTTTAGGAGTGGTATTAGGATTTAATTGGAAAGATATTCAACAAGGATTGATAGATGGAATTAATGTAGCTATGGGTTCAATAATTATTCTATTGATTATTGGTATTGTAATCGGTGCTTGGATTCTTAGTGGTACTGTACCTACAATGATTTATTATGGTATGAAATTATTATCACCACAAATTTTCTTAGTGGCAACAGTCTTAATATGTTCAGTTGTTTCCCTGGCTAGTGGTAGTTCTTGGACGACAGCAGGAACAGTAGGAATTGCATTAATAGGAGTTGGTCAGGGCTTAGGAATTCCATTACCAATGGTAGCTGGAGCAATTATTTCTGGGGCTTATTTTGGAGATAAAATGTCACCATTATCTGATACTACTAATTTAGCTCCGGCAATGGCTGGAAGTAATTTATTTGAACATATTAAACATATGGTTTATACTACTACACCGGCTTATATTATAGCTTTAATTTTATATGGATTTTTAGGAAGAGGTTTTGGAACAGAAGCACTAGATGTTAATAAGATAAATGTTATTTTAGATACATTAAATCAGACGTTTACAATTAATATTTGGATGTTATTACCGGCTGTAATGGTATTTATTATGGCGGCTATGAAAATACCAGCAGTTCCTACTTTAATTTCAGGTTCTGTGGTTGGGGGAATTTTTGCTATGTTATTCCAGGGAGCTGGTTTTTCTAAAGTTATTAATGCTATGCATTATGGATATAGTAGTGATACAGGAGTAAAGGTAGTAGATAGTCTTTTATCTCGTGGTGGATTAAATAGTATGATGTGGACGATATCATTAATTCTTTGTGCTTTAGCTTTTGGTGGGGTACTTGATAGGATTTCGGTATTAGAAGTAATAGTTAATAAAATATTATCATTAGCTAATACAACTGGTAAATTGATTGCGAGTAATATTGTAGCTTGTATTGGAGCCAATGCTTTATTAGGTGATCAATTCTTATCTATTATTGTACCAGGTAAGATGTATAAAGCAGCTTATGAGAAAAAAGGATTGCATCCTAAGAATCTATCTAGGGTATTAGAGGATAGTGGTACTTTAACTGCAGTATTAATTCCATGGACAGCTGGAGGAGCATATATGGCTGCAACTTTAGGTGTTGATACATTTGCTTATGTTCCTTATGCTTTCTTTAATTTAATTGTTCCAGTAATTTCTATGATATATGGATTTATGGGAATAACTATTGAAGAGATAGATGAAACGAGTACAGTGAAAGTAGATGCATCAGAGGTAGCTTAGATTAATATATTTAATTAATCAAAAAGATCTCTCTAGCTATATAGTTAGGGAGATCTTTTTGATTTGTAATAAAAGTTTTGTTATTTTATTAGATTGACAATTACTTTGAAATACATTAAAATGGGATTATGAAAGGTTAGATGTCAGACGACTTATAAATTGTTTGGTAAAACAGATACTTTACATATAATCTTATTCATGAAGTAAGAAAAGGTAAAAGTTAATAATTTAGGAATATAATTATTAAGATTATATTTTATAGGGAGGATATTATAAATGCCAATTCATATTGAAGCTAAGGAAGATGAAGTAGCTGATATTGTATTATTACCTGGAAATCCAGAAAGGGCTAAGTATATAGCTAAAAAGTTCTTAGATGATCCTAAGTTATATACTAGTTATAGAGAGATGTATGGTTATACAGGAACTTTTAATGGAGTAAAAGTATCTGTTCAAACTACAGGTATGGGAGTTCCATCTACTGCAATTATTTTAGAAGAATTAAATATGTTAGGAGCAAAAACATTAATTAGAGTAGGAACTTGTGGTGCTCTAAAAGAAGGTTTAGAAGCTGCTGATTTGTTAATTGGCCAATCAGCTGCTACTGCAGGAACTACAATTAATAGTTTAACTGATGACATTACGTTAGCTCCACCAGCTGATTTTGAATTAATTAATAATTTATATCAAAGTGCTATTAAATTAGATATGCCTGTTCATGTAGGACAGATTGTGACTTCTGATTATTTTTATGGTAAAAGTGATAACTATATAGATGGATTAAAGAAATTAGCTGAATATGGTGTTTTGGGTGTGGAGATGGAAACAGCAGCTTTATATAATATTGCTGCTAAGTATGGTTTAAGAGCAGCAACAGTACTTACTGTATCAGATCATGTCTTTACTCAAGTAAGGGCAGATAAAGATAAGATTCAACAAGGTGTAGATAGAATGACAGAAATGGTATTAAAGACAGTAACTAAATTATTTGATTAAAAAGAGGAAGGTGAAGATAATGAACCAAGAAATATCAAATATGATTGATCATACTATTTTAAATGCTGATGCAATTGAGGAGGATATTAAGACCAAGTGTCAAGAAGCTAAAGAATATAATTTTGCTTCTGTATGTGTAAATCCTAGTTTTGTAAAATTAGCTAGTGAGGAATTAAAAGGTAGTTCAGTTAAGGTTTGTACAGTAATTGGTTTTCCATTAGGCATGAATACAACTAAAGTTAAAGCTTTTGAAGTTAAAAATGCTATTAAGAATGGAGCTCAAGAACTTGATATGGTAATTAATCTAGGAGCAGTAAAATCTGAAGTCTGGAATATTGTTAAAGATGATATTAAAGAAGTAGTTGCAGTTAGCTCAGATAATATAGTTAAAGTAATTATTGAAACTTGTTATTTGAATGATGAAGAAAAAAGAAAGGCTTGTCAAGTTGTTAAAGAAGCAGGAGCAGATTTTGTAAAGACATCTACAGGTTTTGGAACTGGTGGTGCGACTATAGATGATGTTAAATTAATGAAAGAAGTTGTAGGTGATGAATTAGAAGTTAAAGCTTCCGGGGGAATTAGAAGTTTAGAAGATGCTAAACAGATGATTGAAGCAGGAGCTACTAGAATTGGAGCTAGTTCAGGTGTTAAGATTATAGCTGGAAAAGAAACTACAGGAAATTACTAAAACAATAAAATAATTAGAATAAAAACATAAAGAGCTACCTATATAGGTAGCTCTTTATAAAAGGGATATTAAAAAGGGGAAATAAGGGGTAAGTATTTAACACTATTTATATAAAGGGGTAAGTGTTAACTAACTTAACCTTTCAATTATAATTATATAGTATAAATTTGATGAAAATATGATGAATATGTTACAAATATGTGACGTAAGTTGTAAATTAAATAGTTTTCATGAAAATATAACTGATTTAGAGATGGTTGATGATTAAAGTCATTAATAATTAATTTTTATATAAATTTCAGTGGTTATTTTATGTGAAAAATCCCTATAATAACTTTAAATTCAATTTTAGATTTGGTATAATTACCTCTAAGAGAAGTAGAAAGGATTGAGTAGAATGGAATATATTAGTACTAGAGGGAATTATCAAAAAGTTAATTCAGCAGAAGTAATTAGGTTAGGAATGGTACCTGCTGGAGGATTATTTGTTCCAGAAGATGTGCCGAGTTTATCTCAAGAGGTTATATATCAGATGAAGGATAAAAGTTATCAAGAAATTGCAAAAGAAGTTTTATCTGTCTTTTTAACTGATTATACAAATAAAGAATTAGAGAATGCAATTAAAGAAGCGTACAATATGAATAATTTTGCAGCAAAAGAAGTAACACCAATTCATAAATTAAATGATAGGACATACATATTAGAATTATGGCATGGTCCTACAGCAGCATTTAAGGACTTAGCATTACAGATTTTGCCTTATTTATTAGTGCAAGCTATTAATAAGGTGGAGGTAGATGAAGATATATTAATCTTAGTAGCTACTTCTGGAGACACAGGTAAAGCAGCTTTAGAAGGGTTTAAAGATGTTGATGGAATTGAGATTATTGTTTTCTATCCTCAAGATGGAGTTAGTAAAGCACAAGAGCATCAAATGATAACTACTACTGGTGATAATACTGAAGTAATCGCTGTTAAGGGTAACTTTGATGATTGTCAAAGTAGTGTAAAAGAAATTTTTGGAGATGAAGAATTCAATGAAATAATTGCTAAAGAAGGTTATCAATTTTCATCAGCTAATTCTATTAATTGGGGTAGATTAGTACCGCAGATTATTTATTATTTTAAAGCTTATGCTAATTTTTTAAATCAGGAAGATATTAAACCAGGTGATAAGATTAATTTTACAGTCCCAACCGGTAATTTTGGTAATATTTTAGCGGGATATTATGCCTATCAAATGGGATTGCCTGTTAATAAGTTTATTTGTGCTTCTAATGATAATAAAGTTTTAACAGACTTTTTTAATACAGGGATTTATAATAAGAATAGGGAATTTAAAGAGACGATTAGTCCATCGATGGATATCTTAATTTCTTCTAACTTAGAGAGATTCTTATTCGAAATGACTGGACATGATTCTAACAAAATTAATGAATGGTATCAGCAATTAAATGAGGAAGGTAAATTTGAAATAGATAATAAAACAAAAGAAAAGATTGATCAGCTATTTGTAGGGAAATTTGCTACTGAAGCAGAGACTAAAGAGATAATTAAAGATATCTATCAAGAATATGATTATGTGATTGATCCTCATACAGCAGTTGGAATTAAAGCTTATAAAGAATATTTTAATAGTAGTGAAGATAAGACTAAAACAGTAATTGATGCTACGGCTAATCCATATAAATTTAGTTCTACAGTATTAGAAGCTATTGATGAGTCTTTATTGTCTTCTAAAATAGATGAATTTAAGATTTTAGAAAAATTAGAAGAAAAGACAGGAGTTGATATACATCCTGGACTACAGGGTTTGGCAGAACTACAAATTAAACATAATCTTAATTGTCAAGTAGATGAAATTAGGGCTATAATCAAGAAATTATTATAAAATTATACAAAAAAATTATTAATTGAGTTAAAGATCAGCTAAATATTTAGCTGATCTTTCTATTTAATGTCTAATTACTTCTAAAAAAGAAGGAATTTAATAAAATATATGGAATATAATTAGTTGTACTAAATTGTTATGATAACATAACAATACATGCATGTAAAAACGACAGTTGATATCCATTTTAAAAAAATAAATAAATGAGATAAAGGGATTATGAGTATATTATGGAATATTGTTATTTAATAAATAATATATAATTAAATCTAGAAAATATTAGCAGTTATTATATACTAACGAAATGCGAGGGGTAATTATGAATATTAGAAAATTTAAAGATATAACTCTTAATTTGAAAAATATTGAGAATAGCCAAACAGGGTTTAGAACAGGGAAAGAGATGTTAAATCTTGATGTAAAGGCCATAGTAAGTGATTTTTCAGGCATTTCATTTGCTCTAGATAATGAAAGAAGAATAATATCTGCTAATAATAGATTTTGTGAATATTTAAATAGTTCACCGTCTGAAGTAGAAGGTAAATTAATTGCTAGTTTAAATTTAGCACTTGACCCACAAAAACTCTTTTTACAGGAGACATTGAGAACAGGGAAACCTACATATGGATATCGAGATAATTTATTTGAAGAATATGATTATCAATTAATCTATTGTAATTTACCAGTTAATTTAGACACTGGTGGTATAGGAGTTTTAGTCTTAGGAATTGAGGTAATTGCTGATGCAGATTTTAATGATATCAAGATATTAAATTTTAATACTAGTTCAGAAATAACAGATGTTTGGATAGTAGATAATGAATATCATTATATTGATGTAACAGATCCTTATGGTAAATTTAAAGTAGTTGATAGTGAGCTAATTGGAAAAAAAGTTACTGAAGTCTTGCCTGATGATTATGATCCATTATTAACAGAAGCTATGGATCAAAAGAAGTTATTAGAAAGTAAGCGAATATTAAGGTCAGGTGATGATACATTTCATTTGAATGTTATCTCCTTTCCTTTGATGGTTGAAGATGAATTAGTTGGTGGGGTTGATATTCTAATTGATTTAGATTCGAAGACTAAATTGGTTAATCAAGCTCAAAAAGCTAATGAAATAAAGAATGCTGGAGAGATGGCCTTTAGAATTATTCATGAATTGCGGAACCCGTTGCAGGTTGTCAAATCTTCGGCAGAAGTTGGGGGATTATTAGCACGTAAAGATAATTTTCAAATAGAAAAGCTAGAGTTATATTTTAATAAGATTAATGAACAAGTTGGTGAATTAAATACTTTATTAGGACAGTTATTGGAATTTTGTCAATGTGATAAACCAACATTTGAAAGATTAGAATTAAAAGAAATATTATTGGATGTTGAGAATTTTTTAAGAAAGTTTTGTCCTAAATATGGTATAGAATTTGAAACTGACTTTGAAGGTGATCTGTCTATAATTTATGGTGATAAAGAATTATTAAAAAGAGCTTTAATAAATATAGTGGAAAATGCTATAGAATCATTAGAAAATCATGAAAAAGAACGTAAGATTAAGGTTAAAGCGTGGGATACTAATGGAGAAATTCTAATAAGCATTTATAATAGCGGCCCAAATATTTCAGAGGATATTCAAGAAACAATTTTTGATCCTTTCACATCTACTAAAGGGAAGAATGGGTCAGGATTAGGACTCCCGGTAACTTATCATATTATTCATAATTTACATCAAGGCAATATTTCTTTTCAAACTGAAGAGAACAAGGGAACTATTTTTTATGTTACTCTACCATATTAAACAATATAAGATCCAAATCATAAGGAGGTCAAGAGATGACAGATAAAAAGTTTAATGAAAATGAATATGAAAAATTAGATAGTCCTAAACGAAGAAAGATTTTACCTGTAGATAATATTTTACAAGGTTTAGGTGAAATTAATCCTGGTATGGTAGTAGCTGATATAGGTTGTGGAATTGGTTACTTAACCTTACCATTAGCTGAAAGATTAAGATTTAGTGCTGGAAAGGTTTTTGCTATAGATATTAGTCCTAAAATGTTAAATATTTTAGAGAGTAAAATTGATAGGCAACAGAATATAGAATTGGTTAAATCTAAAGAAAGTGAAGTACCTATAAAATCTAAGCAAGTAGATCTTTCATTTTTAGTAACTGTTTTTCATGAACTAGAAGAACCAGAAGAACTTATAGATGAAATAAAACGTTTTTCTAAGAATAAACATCGAGTAGTAATTGTGGATTGGAATGATAAAGAACGAGATATGGGTCCTCCAGCTAAAATAGCGTTTTCTAAAGAAGAGGTTATTGATATTTTTAAAGATAAGGGATATGAACTTCTGAATACTTTTAAAGAAGATGATAATTTTTATGGTTTAGTTTTTAATATAAAATAAAAAGAGTCAACATGTTTCTAAGCATAACTGTTTAGAAACATGTTGACTTATAATTATATAGTTAGATTTACATTTGTTGTTGAGGTGGAGAGATTACCTCAATAGATTCTGTTACTGTTTCAAAAGGCTTAGCACTAGGTTGTTGATTTTGTTCAGGACGAACTAAATTCTTATTATACATTCGTTCATAATATTCTTCTACCATTCTTTGAGCAGAGAATTTCCACTGGGACATATCAATACTTGCTTTCATCATTTCTTTCCACTTAGCACGGTTATCATAGTATGTCGGAATTACTTCATCATAAATAATTTTATAAAGAGCTTTAAGGTCTCTTTCATCTTCACTTAAATGATTATACTCTTCATGGAGTGCTTCATCAATTAACCAACCACTAACTCCATGCTGTGGACCTTCAGCTAGCCAACCGTCAACTACACTTAGATTTAATACTCCATTCATAGCAGCTTTCATACCAGAGGTTCCACTGGCTTCTAATGGACGACGTGGATTATTAAGCCAAACATCGGAACCTTTAACTAATTTACGAGCGATTTCCATATCATAATTTTCTAAGAAAACAACAGAATCTTTATATTTTCGATCCATTTTAACTAAATTTTGGACAATATCTTTTCCATTTTGATCATTTGGATGTGCTTTACCAGAGAAGACAAGTTGGACTTTACCATCACGTAGAAGTGGATCAATGGCTTCAGCATCTCTAAAGATTAGTTCACTACGTTTATAAGGTGCTGCTCTACGAGCAAATCCAATAATTATAGAGTTAATATCCATATTAGCACCGTTATTTTCTTTTACATAATCTATTAATTCTTGTTTTGATTTTTGATGTGGTTGCCACAAGTCTTGATCTTCTTCATAAGCATTTCTCATTTTCTTATCTTGCCAAGTTTTGGCATGAACTCCATTAGTTATTCCAATAATAGGTGATGTACCAGATACATCTTTCCACATTTCTTTAGTGGTTTCTTTGTGCAGTTTAGATACACCATTAGTAATATGAGATAAACGAAGTCCAGCTACAGTCATATTGAAAGGATCGCCGCCTATTTCGTTCATCTGATTATAGTTTAATCCATTATAAGCCCCCATTTCTTGTAATAATTGATGCTCATGGGCTTCATTTCCAGCTCTAACAGGGGTATGGGTAGTAAAAACAATCTCTTTTTTTACTGCATTTTTAGCTTCTTGAAAGGATAAACCTTCGTTTTTCATTCTTTCTTGCATCAATTCAATACCAGCTAGTATAGCATGTCCTTCATTGAAGTGATATTTATCTACTTGAATTCCTAATTTTCTTAAAGCTCTAAGACCTCCTATGCCTAAAACAATTTCTTGAGCTATTCGATCTTGAGTCTGCCCTCCATAAAGTCTACTAGTTATCCAGCCATGTTCACTACCAGGGAAGTTAGTATCTAAGAGGTAAAGAGGAGCGTTATCATATCTATCTACTAATTTTACTTTGCAGGTTACATCTTCATCTCTAACATTAACGTTGACTGAAACTCCAGTATCTTTTAAAAAGTCATAATCAAAATTAGGGTAGGTGTCATATGGTCTACCGTTTTCATCAATATACTGATGTGTATAATCTTGTTTCCACAGCATACCAATAGCTACTAATGGTGCCTGAAGGTCATGAGCCGCTTTAAGATGATCTCCCGCTAAAACTCCTAACCCACCAGAATAAATAGGTAATTCTTCATTAAGACCGTACTCCATACAGAAGTATGCAATATGAGGTTTGTTTTGCAAAATAATCCTCCTTTATTCATATTTTATATTTCTATTTTACCTCACAATTAATAATTTATTCTTCTGAGTAGGAATATTCTACTTTTTAAATATTTTTGTCGAGAAACAAGGGAAAACAGGAGTGAATCTCTAATAATATTAAAAGAAGTATATATAAAGTGATAGAAGGTGAAATGTATTGTTTACAGTCATAGAGCACCAAGATAAAAATTTGATTGAAAAGATAGATTATATTAAAATAATTGCGATTTTAATGATGTTTGTGATAACGTATCTGCATGGAACTTCTTCTAATTTTAATTTTTCATTATCAGTTGGAGCTTTCCTTATAATTAGTATTATTTCAGTATTAATTACTTTTAAGATAAAGAATTCAGTTATACAAATTGATGCTTATCATAAATGGGCTTTTCTTGAACTAATTATTGATGCTATTTTAATTACTGTATTCATTTATTTGGATTATGCAATGGCAAACTTTTTTCAAGTAATTTATATTTTATATATTTTTAGAATTGGTTTAAAATATGGTAAAGATTTAGCATATTTAGCAGCAGTTTTATGTGGAGTAGCGGCAATGGGATGCCAAGCTAATATGAGTAATCAGTCATTTTTTTGGTTACCTGTATTTGGATTAGTGGTAGCTAAATTTATAGGTGAATTGGCAGAGAATGAATATTTATTACGTCAAGGAAAAGAAGAAATGATTAATCAGCTTAGGGTTCAAAGACATGATTTTAAGAATCAATTGCAGGTTTTATGGGGATTAGTACAATTAGAGAAGTATGATAGAATTATTGATTATTTAAAAAAATTGATGAAACATTAAATTATAAGTTAATAGATTTAGAAGATATGGATGAGGATCCAATTATTTATAGTCTTTTAGTTTCTAAGTCAGCAGAAGCTAGAAGTTTAGATGTTGATTTAATGGTGGATTTAAATGTGTCATTGCGTAAAGCTAATCTTCCATCTCATAAGTTGATTAGAATAATCAGTAATTTGATTGATAATGCTCTTGATGAGTTAGCTAATAATCAATCCTTAGAAAATAATCGAATTAAAATTAATAGTGATGTAGTTGGGGAGCAAATTAAAATAGTTGTACATAATAACTATTCGGTTATCCCTAAAGGATTACAAAAACAGATTTTTAAATTAGGTTTTAGTACTAAACATGGTAATAAAGAAGATAGAGGCTTTGGACTTTATATTACTCAAAAGATTATTAAACGATATGGAGGTTCAATAGAAATTTTAAGTAATAGTAAGGTTGGTACTAAATTAATTATTAAATTACCTAAATCTTCTGAATAAATTCAGGATAATAATTTATATTTTTAGTTTATATATGAATGAGTGTTCAGGTATTTTATTTAAAATTAGCCTATTATAAGAAAGTAGGGGAGATGAATTATGATTTCTCAAAATGCAGAAATGCATTTCCCATTTAATACTATTTTATTACTTCGTAATATAATAGATTATTATGAATTAAATCTGGTTAAGAAGAATACAGATTAATTAGTAATCTTTTAAGTAATATTTGTAGGAGGAATCTAATGGGAAAGAAAGCATTAGTTGCTGATGACGCCATATTTATGAGATTAATGTTTAAGGATATGTTAAAAGAAGTTGGTTTTGAAGTAGTAGGGAGAGCTAAAAATGGAATAGAAGTGGTAGAATTATATAAAAAATTTAAACCAAATTTAGTTATCTTAGATATTGTTATGCCAGGTGTAGATGGGCTTACTGCTTTGAAAAGAATTTTAAAGATAGATCCAGAGGCAAATATACTAGTCTGTAGTGCTATGGATTCTGAATCAATAATAATTGAAGCTATCAAGAATGGAGCAAAAGATTTTTTAATTAAACCTGTTCATCCAGATAAATTTAAGAAAGCTATTAATAAAATATTTTAAGTTTGAAATAGGACACGCCTATATTATTTATGGTCGTGTCCTATTTATTGAAAAAATGAATCTTAATTAATATTTTGTTTTATTTTTTGCACAAAGTATTGATGAACTGTTAGATCATCATCTAATTCAGGATGAAAAGAAGTAGCTAAAAGATTATTTTGCTCTACAGCCACTATCTTATCATCAATTTCTAATAATACTTCAACATTAGAATTTACTTCTGTAATATAAGGAGCACGAATGAATATTAAAGGAATTTTTTGTTTAGATAGTTTGGGAATTATTGCCTTAGTTTTAAAACTAGCAAGTTGATTACCATAACCATTACGTCTCACAGTAATATCTATTAAATCAAGATGACTATTTTTTTGCCCGTGGATTTGCTTAGCCATTAAAATCATACCGGCACAGGTTCCCCAGATAGGAATACCTTGCTGGGCTAATTTAATAATATTTTTTCTAATTTCGAAGATATGAATTAATTTACTAAGAGTTGTACTCTCACCACCAGGTAAAATCAACCCATCTAAATCTTTAAATTCTTCTTTTTTCTTGATTGGAAGAGGAGTTACTTCCGGAATTTTATCTAATAAGTCAAGATGTTCTTCGACACTCCCTTGTAACGATAATACTCCGATTTTAATCATAGTCTGTCACCTTCTTTATTAGATTACCATCCTCTGTCGGCTAATTTTTCATTGTCAGGTAAATCACTTATATTAATTCCTACCATTGCTTCCCCAATGTTTTTTGAGACTTTAGCAATGGCTTGAGGATCTTCATAATGGGCAGTAGCCTTGACAATTGCATTGGCTCGTTTAACAGGATTACCCGATTTAAAGATACCTGAACCGACAAAGACCCCATCACAGCCTAACTGCATCATAAGTGCTGCATCAGCAGGGGTAGCAATTCCACCGGCTGCAAAATTGATAACAGGTAACCTGCCATTCTCTGCTACATACTTAACTAATTCAAAAGGTGCTCTATGTTCTTTAGCTGCTGTCATTAATTCTTCACTATCTAAAGTAGTCAATTGTCTAATTTCTGCATTGATAGTTCTCATATGGCGAACTGCTTCTACTACATTACCAGTACCAGCCTCACCTTTAGTTCGGATCATACTAGCTCCTTCACCGATACGACGTAGTGCTTCGGCTAAATTTGTAGCTCCACAGACGAATGGAATATCAAATTTTTCTTTATTAATGTGATTATCTTCATCAGCAGGAGTTAAAACTTCACTTTCATCTATGTAATCTACATCGAGAGCTTTTAAAACTTGGGCTTCAACAAAATGACCAATTCTGGTTTTAGCCATAACTGGAATAGAAACAGATTCAATAATCTCTTCAATCATGGCTGGATCTGAAGCTCGAGCGACACCACCTTGTTTACGAATATCAGCAGGAACTCTTTCTAAAGCCATTACTGCTACTGCACCAGCCTCTTCGGCAATTTTTGCTTCTTCAGAAGTTGTTACGTCCATGATTACTCCACCTTTTAGCATTTGGGCTAGATTCTTGTTCAATTCATATCTGTCATTCATTTTAATCATCTCCTTTTTAAGTAATTAACAACCTATACTTTACACTGTTTTTAATTTACTATATAATAAATTGTATGGGTTCAATATTATAATAAATAGTATTGTACCCATTAATTATTATATACAAAAGTAGATTGTATTGTCAAGAGGGGTACAATAAATATTTATATAGTCTGTAATTTAGAGATAAGGAGGAACTATTATGTTCAAAGGGGTACAATTAGACAAAATATCTTCTAAACATTTATATATTCAATTATATAGTCAGTTAAAAAGTTTAATTGAGAAAGGAGAGGTAAAAACTCATACAAAGTTACCATCGATTAGAAAGTTTGCAGAAGAATTAGGAGTTAATAACGTAACCGTTGTTAATGCTTATAATCTATTGGCAGAGGAAGAAATAGTTTATAAAAAAGTTGGTAGTGGGACTTTTGTTGCTCCTAAAGTTGAATTTAAAGAAGATATTTACTTAGATGAGGAAGTATATATTGATGAGGATACAAAATTTATAGAAGAGAGGAAGGAAAGTGGACAAGAAGGTATAATTAATTTTGCTACTGCTGCTCCGACTCCTGATTTATTTCCAATTAGTCCTTTTAAAAGATTAATTAATAAAGTATTAGAGAGAGATGGAGGATACGCCTTCGGTTATCAAAAGAGCCAAGGTTATTTAGCATTGCGAAAATCTATTAGTAAATATATAAATAGATATCAGATAGAAGCCGATGTTAATGAAATCCAAATTATTTCCGGAGCACAACAGGGAATTGATATTTTAGCTAAAACTTTTTTGGATTATGGAGATACAGTATTTGTAGAGCAGCCTACTTATCCTGGAGCAATTTCTGTTTTTAAATCTCGAAATGCTAATATAACAGAGATTCCTATTAATCAAAATGGGATAGATCTTAAGTTGTTGGAAAGTGAATTAAAAAAGGAAAAACCTAAATTCATTTATTTAATGCCTAATTTTCAAAATCCAACAGGTTATAGTTATTCTCAGGAGAAAAAAGAAAGGATATTAGAGTTAGCTCAAAAGTATGATTTATTAATTATTGAAGATGACTGTTTGAGTGATTTGAATTATGGAGAAAGTAATAATATGGCTTTAAAAGCTATGGATGAAGATGAAAGAGTAATTTATATTAAAAGTTTTTCAAAGATATTCATGCCAGGTTTGAGATTAGCTTTTTTAATTATTCCAGAATGTCATTTTAATGATATTTTATTATCTAAATATATGTCAGATATTTTTACTGATGGTTTGATTCAGCGAGTTTTAGATCTGTATTTTAGAGAAGAGTTATGGGAGAAGCAACTTAATAAATTAAAAGAAACTTATCAGCAAAGGTATCAGATTATGATTACTGTTTTAAATGAATATTTACCTCAAGAATGTGACTTTGTAGCACCAGAGGGTGGTTTAAATATTTGGTTGGAACTACCACAAGGCCTTACTGCTAATGAATTATATGATAAGGCTTTTGCAGCAGGAATTAATATTGCTCCTGGTACGGTATTTTATCATAATCAACCTCAAACAAATAAAGTTAGGTTAAGTATAGCAGCAGTAACTGAGCGAGAGATTAAAGAAGGAATTAAGAAATTAGGAGATGTTATTAATAAAGAACTCTCTAACTCTAATCAGGATTGGGATAATCGTTGGATGCCTTTAGTATGAAGAGGTTAATGAGATTTAATAATAGAGACTGCTTCTGCTAAATTCTTAACAGAATAATTTGCTGCAGGATATTCTTCTCCTAACTTAATAGTTTGACATTTAGCTTTATTACCAGCTATAATATCAGAGTTTCGGTCTCCTACCATAAAGGAGGCTTTTAAATCGATATTATATTTATCAGCTAATTTAAATATCATGCCTGGTTTTGGTTTGCGACATTTACAATTTGATTTAAAATGTGGACAATATTCAATATCATCAATAATAGCATCATCTTCTTTTAAGGTTGTTACTAAATTTTGGTGGATTTTTTCTAAATCTGTTGTAGTGAAGTAACCAGATTCTATACCACCTTGATTAGTAACAATAAAGACTTTGTAACCTGCTTGATTAAGCTGGTTTATGGCTTGACTAGTCCAAGGAAATAGCTCTAAGTCTTCAGGTTTATTAACTGGTTTATCATATTTATTAATAACACCATCGCGGTCTAAAAAGACGGATTTAGTCAATTGATCCACTCCTCTTGGTTCTTTTATAAGATAGTTACTCTTCAATAATTAATATTTTCTTAATCTTTGTTTATTATACTCATAATTAAACATATAAGAGTTAGATTTTCAAAAAAATTTCAAGTTTGATATTATGCAAAATAATATTTTAAAATTTACAGATAAGACGATATAATGATATAGAGGTGATACTAAGTGAAAGATAATTTAATCAGAGTAATGACTACAAATAAAGAGATTAGAGCTTTAGCAGTTAATTCAACTAAAGTTGTTAAAGATGCTCAACAGGCACATAATACAACACCAGTGGCAACAGCAGCTTTAGGAAGAGCGTTAAGTGCTAATTTATTGATGGGGTCTATGGTTAAAACTGGACATGAAACTGGTTTAAAAATTATTGGTGATGGTCCTTTAAATAAGATAGTTGCTGAATCTAATCATTACGGAGAGGTAAGAGGGTATGTTGGTAACCCTAAAATAGATTTTATGACTAATAAACAAGGAAAGTTAGATGTAGCTGGAGCTATTGGCAATGGTAAGTTGATTGTCCGTAAAAATTTAGGATTAAAGGAACCATATGAAGGTAGCGTACCTTTAATTTCTGGTGAGATTGGTGAAGACCTTACATACTATTTCACTCAATCAGAACAAACTCCTTCGGCTGTTGGATTAGGAGTTTTAATAGATACTGACCTTTCAGTTAAAGCTGCTGGTGGATTCATTGTTCAGTTATTACCAGAGGCTAGTGAAGAAACAATAGAACAATTAGAAGAAAACTTAGCAAAGATAGAATCAGTAAGTGGATTAATAAATCAAGGTTTAAGTCCTGAAGAGTTATTAGAAAAGGTTTTAGATGGTTTTAGATTTAGAACTTTGACTCAACGTGATGTTTCTTATAAATGTAAATGTAGTAAAGACCGTACTAAAAATTTATTAGTTGGTTTAGGCAGAGAAGAAATTAAGGAGATAATTGCAGAAGAGGGTCAGGTAGAAATTAGATGTCATTTTTGTGGTGAATTATACTCTTATGGAAAAAAAGAGATTGATGATTTATTTGATAAAGTTAAGAACATAGACGATCAAAGAAAAGGTTAATTATATTTTTATGTATATTTAGAGTTTTTCATAATAAATGACTAATTATATTATTTAGTTGGTTATATAATCATATAACTACTGGTCTTTTTAGAGATACAGATCTTACTTTACAAGATGGTTTAGGTGTTTTTAAGAATGAATTTTCCATTGATCAGTCAGCATGGCCGTTTGATATGGTAGTAGTTACTTTTGAACCACCAGAAACAGGAAATGGTTCAATGAATTTTGATCCTCGTCCTGATCCAGTTAGACCAGTTATAGGTTTAATTCCAGGTAGAATTCCTAATTCTTCAGAATGATTGAATAAGAGCTAGCTTCTCATTTAATAGGAGTTAGCTCTTATTTTATTTAACATAGTACATTTATTACTTAGTCACTTATGACTGAAAATATTAATTAAATATAAATTAAATGGATAATTAAGAATAATATGTTTATCAAGTTCTAAACAGGAAAATAAGTTGTTTTATAGTAATACTAATAGTACAGTTTATTTTATAAAGAGGAGGGGTTAATTTAATGAAATTAGCTATTTTATATCATAGCGAAAGTGGGAATACAGAGACAGTAGCAGGAATTATTGCTGAAGGAGCAAGTTCAGCAGGAAATGTTGAAGTAAAATGTATGGGAATTGAAGATATAGACCAAGGATTTTTAGATGAAGCAGCAGCTGTAATTTTTGGTTGTCCTACTTATTTAGCAGATTTTTCTTGGCAAATTAAAAAATGGTTTGATACATCTCATGAATTTGATCTTTCAGGTAAGTTAGGTGCTGCCTTTGCTACAGAAAATTATTTAGGTGGAGGAGCCGATTCGGCTTTATTAACATTAGCAGGACATATGTTAGTTAAAGGAATGTTAGTATATTCTGTTGGTTCAGCCGAAGGGAAACCTTTTACTCATTATGGAGCTGTATGTATTAAAGAAGGGGATGCTGAGCAACAGGAAAGAGCAAAACTATTTGGAAGTAGAGTTGCTGCTAAAGCATTAGAAATTTTTGAATAAGTCTAAATTAAAAAAGTAATTTGCTAAAAGACCAGAGCATAATCTAGCTCTGGTCTTTTTTTAGGATATATTTAATCTGCAGTTGCCGTAAGCTTTTCAATAGTATTGATTAAAGAAGTGATTTTGTAGCTAGTTGCTCTTTTGTTAAGCATTTCATGTGGAGTAAGAGAAGTCCCCCAGTAAGTTCTATTAGCTTCTGTATCATTCTTTATTTGGGAACCTTCAATAGAGACACCAGCAAATGCACCTTTACTCATTGAATAACTATATATGGCTGCTTCTAATTCAATATCTGTGCTGGCTTCTGTTGAACGTCCAACAGGACCAGCAGCTATTGAAAGATCTCCTCCTAAGGTTAGAGTGCTTTCTTCAAAATTATTCAAACCAAGTTCATTATTAATAACTAAAACAAGACCAATGGACTGAACTCCAGCTTGGAATCCATATGATAATCCTTTCATTTCAATAAAATAAGGACCGTACCAGATATCACGATTGGTGTCATGTTTTAATAATAAACCATCACCGTAACGGGCCCCGAATATAAACCCTCCTTTAAGTACTTTAGGAAAGATAACAACCCCTTTAGCTTTTCTAAGTAGGCTAGCCATAGATTCTGCATCATTCTGATCAGAGACTTCATTTAATACTTTAATAGCTTTTTCAATACGATTATTTGGCGATTCAGCTTGGACTTTATTAATACCTAGTGATATTATTAAAAACAGACAAATAATTAAAATATAAAACTTTTTAAATTTCATTTTTACCTCCTCATATTTAAATCGTTCTCTTTGTTTATATGTACATCTTTCTTCATTATAAAATTTAAAATATAAATTGTCAAAGGTTATATAAAGAATTTTGAACTAAGGTATAGTGAACTTTAAAGTAGTTATTATTAATCATATTTAGAGTTTAATTCTAAAGATTTTAATTAAACTAAAGTCTGTATAAATACTAAAATATAGAAAAAAGCTAAAAGCCCAGGTTAATAATTTGGTATATTCAACTTAATGATATTAAAATAACTTATATTATAAAGGGATTTTATTCTATAAAATTGAAGTATATATAAGACTACCATTTAAATTTTATAATGGATAAAATAATTAAAAATCAAGGAGGTTATAAAATATTGGTAATAGGAAAAGTTCTAAATAAAATTGCAAAAGATAAAAGAGAAAAGATTGTAGCTAGTTTTCAAGACCAAGAAATCACCTATTATGAACTAGAAGTAAAATCTAATCAATTAGCAAATGGTTTAATTGATTTAGGTATTAATGTAGAAAATATGGTTAGTATACTTTTACCAAATAGTATTGAATTTTTAATTTCTTATTTTGGAGTTATTAAATCTGCCTAAATTGCAATATTAAATTGAACTAATCTCAAACTGTAATAATTTGGTATTTTAGTCATATAGAATTTCTCTTAGTTGATCCTCAAAAGATTCATCAGGGGTTAGGTATCCTAATATTTTTCTTGGCAAAGTGTTACACCAATTTTGAATTCTACCAATGGCTTCAATGGAGAATTCACTTATACTTCTACCTTTAGGTATAAAACGTCTTATGAGACCATTATGACGTTCATTGGTACCTCTTTCCCATGATGAATATGGATGTGTAAAATATACTTTTGTATCAACTAG